>JABDPQ010000556.1 GCA_013042695.1 Desulfobacterales bacterium
CCGAGTGAATTGAGAAATATTAAATTAAAGAATGTTGCGGCGGTCATGGTTACGGCCGATTTACCTCCGTTTGCCAAGCCGGGATCAACCATAGACGTTCAGCTATCATCGATTGGTGACGCGAAGAGTATTTCTGGAGGCACCCTGATTATGACTCCGCTCAAAGGTGCTGATGGGAATATCTATGCCGTAGCTCAGGGTGCATTGACAAATGGTGCATTTTCTTTTGGTGGCAAAGCAGCAAAGGTTCAAAAAAACCATCCAACGGTTGGTAGAATTGCCAATGGCGCAACGATCGAAAAGAATGTGCCGGTCGAACTTGGAAATTCAGGACGTCTGCAATATCAATTGGCCAATGCCGACTTTACTACAGCCAATAACATTACCAATGTCATCAATCAGATTTATGGGCTTGATACAGCTTACCCTGCTGACTCCGGCACCGTTGTCGTTACCATTCCAGAGATGTTTAAAGACAGCGTCGTACAGTTTGTTTCCGAAATCGAAGGTATTGAGGTCATTGCCGACTCAACGGCTCGAGTTGTGGTTAACGAGCGGACAGGAACCATTGTCATGGGTAAAGACGTCAGACTTTCAACAGTGGCTGTTTCCCATGGTAATCTTAGCCTCATTATTGACGAAAGAGCCGAGGTTTCTCAACCAAATCCCTTTGCCCGAAGAGGAGAAACAGTTGAAGTACCCAGAACCGATATTACGCTTGCAGAAGATCAAGGGCAGTTAACCGTGCTGAATATGGAGTCTGGGGTCAGTATTGGAGATATAGCCACAGCATTAAATGCGATAGGTGCCACACCGCGTGATCTCATTGCAATCTTTCAGGCGATAAAAGCCTCAGGGTCAATGCAGGGCGACTTAATAATCTTATAATAGCAGACGGCAAGTCATGATTTTGACACCCATAGATCCCCGAACAGTCATCAGTGCTGTAAAACAGACTGTAACTCCCGAAGCAAAAAAAGCTAAAGATCTGGAATCCCTACGTAAGTCGACTCAAGAATTTGAGGCAATTTACATTAACGAATTGTTCAAAGCCATGCGAAAAACGATTCCAGAGGGAGGTCTGTTCGAAAAAGATGCATCCACTGAAATATACCAAGAAATGTTGGACATGGAAACTTCCCGCAATTTCAGTAAAAGTAAAGGCCTTGGCCTGGCTGATGCCATGTTTGAACAGCTCAGACATCTCATTGAAAACAAGATGGAAAGAGAGCCTTTCACCTCAAAATAACTACCTCTCTCTTCTGGTTAATTTTCTCTAAATTTTTTATTGTAAACCTCCGATATAGTATTCAAGTAAATAATCGAGACACGCAATATTTATTGCACGGAAGCAGGAGTATTTGGCCCGGAGGGGCAATTACATGGCAGGATTTGATAATAATACTAAACGTTATATTGACTCTTTTTGTTTCGAACATTCAACAAATAGTATAGTTTTAAAGAACATTAACACTGGACGATTAGGCTCCAGAATATATACATGAAAGAGGTGCTGGCATGAGTATCGAATTCTTTGGAGTTGGAGGACCGCCAAATATCGGTGGGGTTAAAAAAACTCCTCAATCAAAAACGGGTAAAACCGAAGAAGGTGCCAAGGCAGACCAGGTGGAATTTTCATCAGTACTCAAGGATGTACACCAGTCCCAGTCTGCCGGCAGCGCTGCTGAAAGTGAGCGAGCGGCCCGTGTGCAGGAACTGAAGCAACAGGTAGCAAGCGGATCTTATGAACCAGATATTCAAAAGGTTGCGACCTCACTTTTACAGTTTCTCGTTGAGACCAACAAGCCATGACAACTGAAACCACACACGACAAACTTGTCCGCTTACGTAACCTGATTCTTGAGGAACGCGACTATGCCAAAACCCTTGAGATGAACAAACTATTTGAGGCTACAAGAGAAAAAGAGGATCTTATCAATTATCTGGCCTATGTTGAGGAAATTGCACCGGAGGATATCCCACTCGCCGGCCAGATACGAAGGGAGAATCGAAGAAACGCCTACCTGTTCAGAGCAACACTTGGATGGATCAGAGAGACCATGGAGTTTTTTGGGAAACGCACGGTCACATCAACTTATGCAGAGGATGCAGGCACGATTCCATCACAGATAAACGGCAGACTTTTATCAGGAAAAGTATAATATGGCCGGCCTATTCAATGCCTTAAACGCCGCAAGATCATCCCTTGAAGTCAACCAGAAATCGATAGAGGTTGTCGGCAATAATATCTCCAATATTAATACCGAAGGTTACTCACGCCAATACACGCAACTCGATCCTACCCCGAGCCTCAATTACGGCGACTTCTTCATCGGCCAGGGTGTTAAGGTCACCAACATTCAACGCGATCATGATATTTTTTTGCAGGCTCAGCTCGAAGATAAATATGTTGATTTTGGCTTTGCCAGTGGCCAGACGCGGACACTCGCAGAACTTGAACGAGTCTTTAACGTCAGAGAAGAAAACATTGCAACAGATGTGGATCGTTTTTTTGATTCGTGGCAACAGTTATCTGCCAGCCCCGCAGATCTTGTCCTACGTGATACCGTCATTCAAAATGGCCAGCAGCTTGCGATCAACCTCAACAATAGCGCCAACGACCTTAATGTGGTTATCGAAAATATCAATGAAACGATCTCTTCAAAAGTCGAAGGGCTGAATAGCAAAATCACCGAATTTGCCGAACTCAATGATCGAATCTATACCATAGAAATTCGTGGTCAGATGGCCAACACTGCCCGTGACAGACGAGATCTACTTGTAAAAGAACTCTCTGAGGAGCTTGGTGTCCGTGCCTACCAGGAAAACAACGGTATGATCAGCCTGCAATTGCCAGGGGGATTGCCGGTTGTTCAGGGAAATATGGCAATGCGGCTCGAGGCGGTCTCGAGCGGTGCTGATATTACTTTGAGACTTCACGCTGGAGGTGTCGCTCGAGATCTTGGCGTCAACACGCTTGGTGGCGAATTGCTCGGTATGTATACCATGCGGGATCAATTCATCCCTTCCATAAAAGGAACGCTTGACAGGCTCGCCTATGAAATCGGTACACAGGTAAATCTTCAGCATGCAGCAGGCGCCGGACTCGACTCTGTGTCGGGTAGAGATTTTTTTATCGACCCAACGGTTGCCTCTCCACCGGCAGCTACTGTCTGGGAAAATGCAGCACGTAATTTATCCGTTGCCATTACCGATGCAATTGAAATTGCTGCTGCCGAAGCGCCAACTGCGCCAGCAACTATTGCCCAGGGAGACAACCGTAACGCCCTGCTGATGTCACGCATCGGTGAGCAATACCTGATTGCCGGTATGGATGATTTTAACTCCTATTACGGCAGGATTACTTCACGAATTGGTATTGAAACAAACCAGAACAATCTCAGCCTAGGTGGTGCTCAGGACGCAGTAGACCAGCTTGAAAACCTTCGAGATGGCTTTGTTGGCGTTTCCCTTGAAGAAGAAATGATCAGCCTTATCCAATTTCAGCGAGGTTTTGAATCTTCAGCAAAATTTCTTTCCACCATTGATGAGCTGATGGAAACCGTTATTTCCATGAAGCGATAGGTTGTCTTAGAGAGATTTGAAAGAGGAATGTGATGAAAGTAACACAAAGCTCAGCATACCGGTTAATGAACACTAATCTTGATCGTATCACCACAACACTTCAGGATCTCAGAAGCCAGGCTGCGACGGGTCTCAAACTCAACAAGCCATCGGATGACCCGACAGCGGTGCGTCCCGTACTGACGACTCGCACCCAGATGCGACATACGGATCGATATCTGGATACCATGGGAGTGAGCCTCGACAAGATGCAGGCAACGGACGGCCATCTTGAGCATGTTGAAACAATCATGCAGCGAGCCAAGGAAATTACCATTAATGCAGCCAACGGATCGTTAAATGATTTCGACCGTACCGTATTAGCTGACGAGATTAGCCACCTGCGCCGAGAGCTGTTAGATGTCGCAAATGCTCAGGTGGATGGTAAACACATCTTTGCCGGCTATGCTGAAAATACGCTGCCATTTGTTGAAAACACAGCATATGATCCGGCAACCTATGATCCAACAAATTCAACCACCTGGCCATTTCTATATCAAGGTGATGCAAACCCTACTGAGCTTGAAATAACTCCCGGGGAGTTGCTTACCGTTAACACGACCGGAAATGATATCTTTCTTGGCATTGCCAATTCGAATTGGGTCGATTCAACCACGCCTGCGCTGAACCAACCTGAATCAGACCGCATAGACCTCTTTTCTATTTTGACCAGGACAGAGGAGGCAATTCGGGCAAACAATATGGATGATCCGGCTGGAGCCGGCGGCGGTATTGAAGCCAATATCGATAACCTCGAAATGTCTGCTGACCAGAACAGGCGTCTTCGCAGCCAACTTGGCAACAGGGCCAGAAGAGTTGAAACCGCTATGATGCACCAGGAAGATGTCAAAGTCGATCTCGAAATGATTCTCTCACGCTATCAGGATGCAGATATAATCGAAACGTTTAATGAAATTGTCCAACAAGAAACAACATTTCAGGCTGCCTTAAATGTAACAGCTCGTATATCGAATATTAC
>JABDPQ010000557.1 GCA_013042695.1 Desulfobacterales bacterium
AGATTCACCTCAAGGATTGATCTGTAAACAGACCACGAACAGTATTGTCTGTTCTCAGCTGAGGCAAGGAGTGTGCATACCGTCTAAAGGGTAATTCTTTTCGTACGTCAGACAAGAACTTCAAATGAAAAAACAGCTCTTTATAATTCCGATAACGTTCTGATTTACAAATATCTTCAGGTAAAATTACAATCTTATTGGCTTAAAAATTATCTCAAAAGAATAACCATTTAGTTGACAGGCTTCTTCTCTTAGCTTCTCGTCTAAAAGACCAGATAAGCTTTAAAGCACTGCGCAGGTAACGCTTTTTGATCTGCTTTAAAAGACCCCAAAAATGATTATTCAAAGAAACACTACAACAGAGCGTTTTTCTTCAAATCACCGGTAAAAAGATGCACCAGTTCTTCGATATATTTCTTCGTCATTGTTGGATCGGTAGATTCTGATCGGACCGCCCAAACCAGTTTTCCGGTTTCCACATCATAGAGGTTGGCCTCAAGCGAAACGGTAGTCACTTTGACGGTATACCCCGGTGTATAAACTTCACGATAGGCCATCGGGTAATACCCGTGAATGCCACCATAATAAGGATCGGCAAAAACGGAGACTCTCTGGGGTGGTCTATAGTGTTCTTTGGTATTCGTTCCAAGGTGCCTGGTAATAATTACGGATCGTGCACCCGCCTCTTTTACCGCTGCATCGATGGCTTCCTGTTCAGGCTTAATATCAGGCTGTGATAGGGTATAGCTTGGAACTGCCTGCACTCCCTCAGCTCCAAGCTTAGCTGAAAAAGTATCTTCAAAAAGACGTTTGATCGTTTCATCCTTGGTGACTGCAATGATGAGTACATCCTGAAGTATCTTTTGTCTTCCGTATGAAACATCATGCCAGGTGGCGGTGAGGCGAGAAGTTCCACAGGATGAGAGCAGAAGAAGCATACATAATGAAATGGCCGTAATAATCGTGTGCCTCTGAGGCACAAATAAGGAAGCACTCATGGATAAACTCCTGACAGAGGTTAAAATCAACATATGGCTACTATAGACACTCCATACGTATCCGCAAACCCGCAGATTGAAACTGATAATCAGGGAAGTAATTCATGCAAAGTGTAAAAAAATCAAGCAAAGATAACGTTATATTCTTGTCCTGCGGCAGGTGCTGATTAAAATATAGATAGAAAAATACAATAGAGATGAATACAATCGACCTATTCTTTTCAGGAGACGTATATGACAGAGCATAAGAATGTACTCGGTACACCACTGGAAGTCTGTAGTCTCGACCCATTAACCGGTTTTACTCGGGATGGTTCCTGCAAGGTAACAGAAGAAGATATCGGTATTCATGGTGTTTGTGTAGAAGTATCAGACGAATTCCTGGAGTTCTCGAAACGTCAAGGGAACGATCTTTCAACACCATCGCCATTATACGGCTTTGCCGGTCTTAAGCATGGCGATCGCTGGTGTCTCTGCGCCCCTCGATGGAGAGAAGCATTGGACCATGGTGTTGCTCCTCCCGTCAATCTGCGTGCCACACACGAAATTGCCCTAAATTATGCACCGCTTGATGAACTGTTAAAACACGCTATGGAAGATGAACACCACTAGCTCATACATGATTCTGGTCAGATAAAAGATAGGGCAATAGGCCTGCAGCGATATTTTGTATATGATTGGAAATCTTCTGACTACTCTTTGAGTTGAATTTTTAAAAACCCTTCAACCACAGATATGGATTCCACTCCATCTCCAAAGGTTTTCCAAAACCCATCATCTCCTCCAAACTCACTGACAAGATCGAGATTCTTGATTCCACCCAACCAGGCATTTGGCATCGGTACCCCCATGAGGCTGACTCCCTTTAGCTTTATTACCGGCCGTTGGCTGTGGTAGCCAAATTCTGCCCCGGCTTTAATTTTCAGTGTTCTGCCGCCAAGCATCGGGAAATCGGGGTCAAGCGGAATAAGCAATTTGATACTGACCATATTCTCAGCCAGATCGATAGCCAACTTTTCGGCAAGATCAGTATTTTTTGCCACCATTGCGTTTAATTCTCGCTCAGTAAAATTAATTTCCCTGGATACTCCCGCTTCAGTATATTTTTCCGGTTTAAGGCTGCCGTCCTTCTCATATTCGTCCTCTGTCGATTCTGCCTCTGGCTCCCCCTTCCCACTGAATCCTTCGAATAGAGCTAGCTTCGTGCTCAGCTGCTGTTCTTCCTTATCAGTAAGAACGACAGGTTTAAACGGCCCAGGAAACAGGAAAATCTTGATCACAAAAGCGGTGGCAACAATGGCTATAAACATTGAGGCAAGTACCATTGCCAGTACCTGCATACCAGTGAATCCACCTTTTACCTTTTTTTCCTGGTAACTTTGTATTTCTTCCACCATAGAAAGAATCCTCGTCTTTATTTCTCAGTATAAATTGGGGCAAAAAACTGCTCAGGTGTATCGAAGAATTTGCATTTTCACTCAAGGTAATCGATTAATCCTATATAAAACAAAGAAATTGTCATAGAACAATGTCACACCGAGATATCGGCAAAATATGATCGAGGAACTATTGGGCAGCAATTTAGTTCACCTGCATAGTGGGGTTAATCCCCCAAACAGGTGCCTACACTTCTCGCACTGGTTACCCAGCTGTGTTCCAGGGGAACTGTTTTTCTTTTTCCAACAACATCTTCCAACGGTATCGGCTCTGCAGAATCACCTCGCAGAGCAATCATAACTCCTGAGATCCCCTCTTCAATATAGCGGACACAGGCACTGCCAAGTTTAGTCGCCAACACCCTGTCGGTTGCAGAGGGCGTTCCACCCCGCTGAAGGTACCCCAATATAGTCAGCCGGGATTCCAGCCCGGTCATATCTTCCAATTGTCGGGAAAGTCGTAAGGTATGGGTCGATCTCATTTTTTTAAATTCGCCATACAAATCCTGTGCTGTTCTTTTATCCTGAAGATCGCCCTTTTCTTTTGCTTTACGCTTCTTTCTTTGGAGTTTATTGAGACGATCCAGCTCTGCAAGCGATAACGCTCCTTCAGCAACGACAACTATGCTGAAATTGTAGCCACGCTGCTTCCGGTGGCGAATTGCCTTGGCAACCATTTCAGCATCATAAGCAATCTCAGGAATAAGGATGACATCTGCGCCGCTGGCAATGCCAGCTCCAAGTGCAAGCCAACCGGCATTATGCCCCATTACCTCCACAACAATGATTCGATGGTGACTATGCGCTGTTGAGTGTAATCGATCAATTGCCTCGGTAGCAATTTCCATTGCCGTATCAAAACCGAAGGTTACGTCTGTTCCTTCGACATCGTTATCAATCGTTTTGGGCAAGGTTAGAATAGTAAGACCGCGTTGAGCTAAGCGATACGCATTCTTAAGTGTTCCGCCACCACCAATACAAACCAGGGCATCAAGGTTATGTCGATAATAGTTGTCGCAGATTACCTCTGTCATATCCATCAGCTCACCGCCGACCGGCATCTTATGAGGCTTATCTCTGCTGGTTCCAAGAATTGTCCCCCCATGGGTTAAAATAGAAGACAACGTCGAACGCTCCAGGCGCATGATGCGATTTTCCATCAGACCGCGAAAACCATCTCTAAAACCGACGACGTCCATTCTTCCGGTATCCATGGCTGATTTGCCTATCGCCCGAATTGCTGCGTTCAGCCCTGGACTATCACCGCCTGCTGTCAATATGCCGATATGTTTGTTCATGGTAATTTTCTTGTATTGATCGGGAGGATCTAAATAGATTGGCAAATCTTTTGGTGATGGATATCACCTGAATACTGAACTGATTTAATCAAGGTTATCACTTCTGTTTACTATGTTGCTTGTGATGTTTGTAATACCTGGCAGGCTTCAACTCTGGGTAGCCAGATATATATCTTGGTTGCTCTCTGGGCGGGCACTTCTTTTTAAATCGCCTGACAACGTGCCCCAGAGAAACAATAATAAGCAGAATAGTAGAGCCCACCTTAACCGAGTATGGCATGAACTCACGAGCTTCTTGTATAATCACCTTCGGCTCAATTGCTAAATAGTGGTAAAGTTCATCTAACCCGAGCCCAAATAAGATTGATACAACTGCAATGACAACCAGGTAACGAAGGGTTCCCATCTTCCCGAGAATTTGTATGAGAACAGAAAGCGACGTCATATTCGTAGCCGGACCTGCCAATAAAAAAACCAGCACTGCCCCGGGACTGACACCCTTAAGCAGAAGTGCTGCAGCTATGGGTGTTGAGGCGGTAGCACAGATGTACACCGGCATGCCGACCATCAGCATTGCCAGCATTGAAACTATTCCACCGCCTAGCATCATCGTAGTGAGATCTTCTGGAATGATAACGGTTATTATTCCGGCAAGCAGCAATCCAGCAAAAAACCAGAAAACGATATCCCCCCAGACATCTCCAAAAGCATACCTCACTCCCTCTGATAGTTTATCTCGAATGGTGTTCCCTGATTTTTCCGGCGGGCAAGTCTGTTCCTGACCATCATCTCTTGTTTGGATATTGGCAGAAATTCCATTTACATTTTGCTTCTCGGAGTCATAAGAAATACTGTTTTCCAAAACTCCTGCGCTCAAACCGGTGACGAATGCTGCAAGCGGCCTGACAACGGTCATTATTGGATCAAGCAGGGCGTAAGTTATAGCTATTGAATCTACT
This sequence comes from Desulfobacterales bacterium, assembly GCA_013042695.1. Lineage (GTDB taxonomy): Bacteria > Desulfobacterota > Desulfobulbia > Desulfobulbales > Desulfocapsaceae > JABDPQ01. Next base: position 4,692 of record JABDPQ010000557.1, read on the forward strand.
CCTGACTCAGGTGTGGTAACAAGAAATGAGGCCAGGGCTCCTTTGTTTGCACCCTGCCTTTTAAAAGATGCTGCCGCCGGCAGCACTCCGCAAGATCAAAGCGGCAAAGGAATACCAAAAAATGATGCCTTGACAACGGATGAATACCGTCCTTTGCTGAGATGTCTGGAAATAAAATCTTGATTTATGTATATCTTTATGAATCCTGCAGCAAGAATTCCGATAATGATATATGGCGATGAATCAAGAAGAATTCTCCAAATTTCTAAAATTATTTCAATGATATTATCCATTTTCAACACTATTTAGCTACTCGGCGACATGTGCCTGAGCAATACTGATAAGCTCAGTAACATGGTTGTCAACAAGGCGGTAATAAAGGACTTGCCCATCTCTTCTGTTTTTTACCAGGTTCATGTTACGCAGCAGACGCATCTGATGACTTGCAGCTGATTCACTTACTTCCAAAAGAGCAGCAAGATCGCAAACACACATCTCCTGAGCGCTGAGCGCCAT
>JABDPQ010000174.1 GCA_013042695.1 Desulfobacterales bacterium
GTATCACCTCCTGCTTCTTTCAGATATCCAATAGAACGTAAATCAGGTTGGACATTCATAATTAGCCTCCTGTTATCTAATCAATAACGATAATCTCTAGGTAGTAATGCTCAGCAGATCGACCAGGGACCTGCCGATGGCAGCAGACCCCTGTGATAAACAACAAGTTAGAAGCCTTTAAAAGGATTAGGGCCCATCTCAACTATTTCTTCTACAAAGTCGTTTACAATCTGAGGAATCTTGTCATAGTCGGTGATTGCAACCTGGTTTGTTACGCAGCGTTCTGACTCAAGTCCAAGGGTTGATAGTGTATCACCAATGTTGTCCATTCGCTGATTGGCAATTTCTGAGCCTTTGACAAAATGACATTGATAATCATCGCCGTAGGTACAGCCAAGCAGCATTACACCATCCATACCGGCAGACAAGGCATCACGAATCCAGGCCATATTCACCGAACCAAGGCAACGAACCGGAATAAATCGGAGCATATGGTTGATTCCATTCCGCCTCATGCCGGCCATGTCCAGCGCTGGGTAGGCATCATTTTCACAAACAAAAACAATGATCCGCAAGCGATCATCATCCTCCTCAGGAACTTCCACTGCTTTGATCATTGAACCGATCAGATCGATGTTATAGTCTTTGAAGCCGATGATACGTTCAGGGCAAGAACCCATGCAAGTACCGCAACGTCTGCATCGGGTATTGTTCGGCAGCGGCGTCCCTTTTTCATCGTCATCAAGGGCACCAAACGGACATTCCTCGGTACATCGTTTACACTGGGTGCAACGCTGCATGAAAAAATCTGGATAGGTTGCGTCCCCAGAACGGGGATGGACTGATACTCCACGATCCGTTGATTCCAGACATTGAATGGCCTTAAGTGCTGCGCCAGTTGCATCATCGATGGTCTCGTCAATTGTTTCGGCTTTGCGCACACCGCCGCAGGCATAGACGCCGGTTCGTCTGGTTTCGTATGGAAAACAGATAAAATGAGAATCCGAATATCCATCGAACAAGTCCAGATCCGCAAAAGCTGGCCCCTGACGATATGCCAAGTTAATCGTATCCTGGTCTTTGGTCGTTGGTTCCATGCCTGCCGCCAAAACGACCATGTCAACATCGAGGCTCAAATCTTCACCGAGCAACGTGTCTTCAGCTGTGACAGTTAGTTTTGTTCCGTTTTCCTCAACCTTGGTAACGCTTGCTTTAGTGAAGAAAATACCATCGTTGAGCTGGGTATTTTTATAGTAGAGTTCATGATTTCCTGCTGTTCGCATATGCTGATAGAGGACAAACGCCTTTCCTTCTGCATTGTCTTCACAAACATACTGGGCCTGTTTCAGGGCAACCATTGAAGTAACTGAGTTGCAATATGGAAAATCCTTATCATCCTCCTTTCCACCAGGACTTTGGATAAAAGCTACGTTTTCAGGCACGTTACCTTCTTTGGCGAGCTTTTCAAATTCAAAATTGGTAACCACATTTTTGATAGAGCCATATCCAAGATGTTCATACTGTGAGACATCAGCAGGAACCCAACCGGTTGCGAGCACAACAGCACCATGCGGCTCAGCGTTCTCGTCTAACGCCATATAGTTTTTTAAACTTGCATTGGGATCTTCCAGCTCGCCCTATTCGATCTGATCCCGTTCTTCTGAAGTAACCTTTGCAGGGGCGTCCCACTCACTACTGGTGCCAGGCGCCTTGAAGGTCACCTTAAAATCGCCTGGTGCACCGGCAATGCGTGCTACTTCAGTGTTGGTTTTAACGGTAATTTTATCGTCTGCTTCTACTGCAGCAATCAAAGCTGTAACAGGATTATCCTCTAGATCGAGCCACGGTGCTTTGGTTGGGAATGATTTTCTCCAGTTTACTGCCTGCCCACCAAGGGCTTCACTTTTTTCAACGACAGTGACTTCATAACCCGCTACTGCAGCTTCTTTTGCCGCAGTGAGACCGGCAAAACCGCCGCCCATGACCAAAATCCGTTTACTCATGGTCTCAAGCTGAAATGGTTTGGGAAGTTCTGTTTTTTGGGCGCGGGTACAGGCCATGCGTAGATAGTCGGCAGCTGATTCCTGAAGGAACTCGGCAGCCTCCGAATGGGGCTCTTCACCTTCTGTTGGTTTGACTTCCGACCAAATGACTTGCTCACGAAGGTTTGCTCGAACAGTGATCGTATCATCACCGAAATCAAATTCCCTCTGCATAACGCGCGGCGAGCACGCACCAACCACAACGGTGTTCACTTCATCACCAGAGATAGCTTGTTCTATAAAAGCGCGTCCCTCGGCACTGCAGAGACACTCATGCGTCTTGCAGTCCATGGACATTTCGCTCGTCGCAACTTCGGCAAGCGCTTCCATGTCAAGAGCATCGCCGATACCGCAACCTGAACACAAATAGGCGCAATATTTTTTATCCATTGTTCATTACCTCCTGGAAACCTGAATTGCCTTCAAGGCAGCGGCAGTTGATGATTGAGCTGTTGTAACGACATCGGCAGCTTTTTTGGCACAACCAGCTCCAATAAATCCCTTGTTGAAATCAGAGAGTACAAAACTGTTTGTGTCCAGCGCCAATCCTGCCGGTGCACCGCCGTCTGCAAGAGATGGCTGCATACCGGTTGCCAAAACTGCCAGGTCAACACTCTGTTGAATTCTCTCTCCGGTTACTGCATCTTCAGCGATGACAGTAACCCCGCCATCTGCTTCAATTACGGTGTCTGCAACTTTTCCTTTAATAAATGTTGCATTTTCATCAGCCATCAGTTTTTCACGGAATTTTTCATATTTGCCAGGAGTTCGCAGATCAATGTAAAAAACGTATATTTTGGCCTCTGGATATTGCTCCCTGATGTAATTCATCTGCTTGAAAGTGGCCATACAACATATGTGAGAGCAATACTCGAGGTGCGTTTCGTCGCGCGATCCGGCACATTGCACAAAAGCGAATGATTCTGGTTCTTTATCGCTACCAGGAATAACGATTTTGCCGCCAGTCGGGCCACCGGGAGCAGCCATACGCTCAACCATCATATTGGTGACGATTGCACCAGACTGGTTGTAATTAAGATTAT
>JABDPQ010000561.1 GCA_013042695.1 Desulfobacterales bacterium
AAATCCAAGGACTGAAGAACATGAAGGAGTCTTACAGGCCTGGTATATTTGATAAATCCGTACCCGATAGAATAGTAAAAATCAATGATGATGAAGCCTTCAGCATAGCACGAAAATTGGCCCGCCACGAAGGCATGTTAGTAGGCATGAGCAGTGGCGCTGCCATGTTTGCAGCGCTCGAATGTGCCAAAGATATGAAAGAGGGGTTGATAGTGGTTTTGCTGCCTGATGGCGGTGAACGATATCTTTCAACGCCGCTTTTTACACCGAAAGATTCTGCGGTGGAAGAAAAGAAGTCACACATCCGATTTTTCAACACCATTTCTAAGAAGAAGGAAGTATTCAAACCACAGAAAGAAGGTGAAGTAACGATTTATTCATGCGGTCCTACTGCCTATGAACCGGCAAACCTGTCCCTGTGTCGACGCTTTATTGTATCTGATTTAATCGTGCGTTATCTTGAAGCTCGTGGTCTGAAAGTTTCATCATACATGAACTTTACCGATCTCGACGATAATACCATTGCCGGTGCTGAAAAAGCAGGCATTCCGCTCAAAGAATTTACCGAAAAGTACATAGACGGATTTCTCTCTGATATCGATACGCTTGGTGTCAGGCGTGCAACCGGCTACCCGAAAGCATCAGAACACGTTCAGGATATGATCGAAATCAGTCATAAGCTGATTCATAAAGGCTATGCTTATGAAAAACACGGATCGATCTATTTCGATATCTCTAAATTCACGAAATACGGTAGACTGTCAGGTATTGATCTGACTAAAATACAACTCGGAAAAACAGTCGATCTCGATAACTACGAAAAAGATAACCCGAGAGATTTTACGCTTCTCAAACGATCCACCCTCTCTGAGTTGAAAAAAGGAATCTTTTTTGAAACCGACTGGGGCAATGTTCGCCCGAGCTGGCATATTGAATGCTCTGCAATGTCTACCGGATATTTGGGGGAAACCCTTGATATTCATACATCCAGCAGGGATCTGATGTTCCCTCATCACGAAAATGAAATTGCCATCGCCGAGACCCTTACCGGGAAATCTCTGGCCCGTTACTGGATGCATTCCGAAATGCTGCTTGTGGACGGCAAGAAAATGTCTTCGGAAAATGATAATGTCGTGACTTTGAAAGATCTTCTTTCCATGGGCTTTACTGGTCGTGAGGTTCGTTTCCTCCTGCTTTCTGTTCATTACAGGAAAGCTGTTCATTTTTCATTCAAGAGGCTGGAGAGTGTTCGAACCGCCTTAAAGCGGCTTGACGAATTCACTTGCAAATTACTGTGCTTGCCTCCAGGAAGACCACATCCAGAAGTAACAGCCTATGTTTCTTCAATGGAAGAACAGTTCTATAAGGCAATGGATGACGATCTCAATGTTTCACTGGCCATGGCTGCAATTTATAATTTTATCAAGAAAGCTAACCCTATCTTACAGGTGAATCACCTCGATCGGGACCAAAAGAACTATATTCTGGAAAAACTTAACCAGCTCAACCAGGTACTGAAGATTTTCAAGCTCAAGGGATGTCCTCTAGAGCCGGAAATTGATGCCCTGATTCAATTACGCGAAAAGGCTCGGGTAGAAAAAGATTGGCAGACGGCAGACCGGGCCAGAAACGAGCTGGCAGACCGTGGTATAGCAGTGATCGATACGGCAAACGGACCAGTCTGGAAGCGTGTAGTAGAAACTGAAGAAGAGTAAGTAAAATCCATTTGATTTTTAGCGGTGTTCAAGTATTATATGGCCTTCCCGAGTAACCTGACAACATGTCAGTGCAGCTCAAATGATGGTAATCCAAATGTATGCGCCCGTAGCTCAGCTGGATAGAGCAACGGACTTCTAATCCGTAGGTCGCACGTTCGAATCGTGCCGGGCGTACCAATAAAAACAAGTAGTTAGGTCATCGTGGCTTAACCGCTGGTTTCTTTTTTATGGTTGCGTAAGCACTATGTAAGCAGAAGGCACAATTCTGACTCCTTCAGCATTACCATCAGTTATGTCTTTGAGAGGGATTGCTGTTCAATCTCCTACCACACCTCACATCCGTTCCAAAAACTAGGTGCAACCACCGAACGATCTTTGCAACCCAACAACCCTATTATTTGATTATTTATAAGGTTTTATGATATATTTCAAATACTTGACAGATTGGAGCTATGCCAGCAAATATATTTATATTCAATGAGTTACCAGCTATAGTACGATGCCTTCAAATAAAATTACATCATTCGCTCCAGTTATTTCAGTATCGGTTATCATCATCGTTACTGGATTAGCCTACATAAGTTTGTCGAGCTCCCGAATATTCACCATCTTTCTTGCAGCCATTTTTATCATCTCTGCTATTCAAGCTTTATTCACTATACATGCTGAAAATCAAAAAGGTAAAAAAAACCGTTCTCAGGCAGTTTCAGACGATAACCAAAATGAGCCAGAGGTTAACTGGCAAGAGAATAATGAGCAGAATGTAGGATCAAGTATTTCCCTTGCCGAATATCTCACTATAAATAATTTCCAATTAACTCAAAAAATAATCGATGCTATTGAATGGAAGCGTTATGAGCTACTCTGCCATCTAGTTTTAAAAGCCTCTGGTTACCGATCCCAATTAACTGGAAACGGTGCAGATGAGGGCGTAGACATACGTATATTTGACGACGGTGATCGCACAAAGGCAATTTACCTTGTTCAGTGCAAGAAATGGCATAAAAATCGGAAAGTTAAAAGAGAGCATATTCAGCAGTTGCGTGGTCAGATGGCAACAGAAAACGTGGACAAAGGAGGATATTGTGCAACTTCTGGATTTACAAAGCCTGCGAGGGAATATGCGATGGCAAACAATATTGAACTGTTTGATCAGCACACATTGACTAAATCTTTTAATGAACTGAAGATGTACGATAGGCAATTGATTTTAAGAGAGCTATTAGATGGAGATTATTGGACCCCCTCTTGCCCAAGTTGTGGAGAAAAATTTGCAAAGATAAGGCAGAAAAATGGAAAAATGAAATGGGGATGTAAAAAAGTCAAAGCTCATGGGTGGACTCAAATGCACTATTAT
>JABDPQ010000177.1 GCA_013042695.1 Desulfobacterales bacterium
GTTTTGATCAGGGGGGATCATGGCACTGGCAAGGAACTCGTGGCTCAAGCAATTCATCAAACATCCGCAAGTTCTCATCTGCCGATGATTGAGGTCAACTGTGCTGCTATTCCTGAAGAACTGATCGAGTCAGAACTTTTTGGTCATGAGAAAGGATCCTTTACCGGAGCCCACTCAAGTAAGCGCGGGAAGTTCGACCAAGCCGATGGCGGCATACTTTTTCTCGATGAAATTGGCGATATGAGTTTGAAAACGCAGGCAAAAATTTTACGAATATTACAAGAACAGAAATTCGAGCGCGTCGGTGGAAACAAGACCATAAGCGTAAATGTTCGGGTACTGGCCGCCACCAATAAGAATCTGGAGCAGGAAATAGAGGATGGTAATTTCAGGGCAGATCTTTTCTGGCGCCTCAACGTTGTACCCATCGCCGTTCCCCCGTTATCTGAGAGATTAGAAGATATCCCATTGCTGGTGGAAGCGCTGATTGAAATCCTTACCTCAAAAGGGTTGAAGAAAAAAGAATTTTCCGAAGATGCGCTGCAGGAGATGATGCAGAATCATTCCTGGCCAGGCAATGTCAGGGAATTGAGAAACTTTGTGGAACGAATGGCTATCATGTGCCCTGAAAAGATAATTACATCAGAACACATCAAGGCATTTATTCCCCAAAGCAATAATTTTCAAGCGGCAAACGGCAGAAACACACTCCTCCCCTATCAGGCCGATGACTTCAAAGAGGCACGCAAGAGATTCGAACGAGAATATCTCCAGTTCAAGCTCTCAGAAAATGACGGTAACATTTCCCGTACCGCTGAGCAGGTTGGCTTGGAACGCAGTCATCTCCATAAAAAGCTCAAAACGCTTGAGATTATATCTTAACAAAGCACGAGACACGATCTATTTGTGTCAGGAGAATGAGTATGGTCTTTCCAGAATACCGCCCGCGCCGTCTGCGCAGAAACAGTTCATTCAGGTCTTTGATCAGAGAAACACATTTACACACTTCACAACTCGTCTATCCACTCTTTATTATGCCTGGCAAAAAGGTCCGTCAGGAAGTTCCATCCATGCCGGGTGTCTTCAGGCTGAGTATCGATCAGCTTGCAAGTGAGGCAAAGGAACTGCTCGCTCTAGGAATCAATAGCGTCATCTTGTTTGGCCTGCCAGAACATAAAGATGCCATGGGCTCAGGTGCCCACGCCAAGAACGGCATCATCCAAAAAGCAATTAGGGAATTGAAAAACAAATCACCGGGACTCCTTGTTATCACTGATGTCTGTCTGTGTGAATACACCGACCATGGCCATTGCGGCTGTCTGATCGATGAGGAGGTTGATAATGATGCAACGCTTGAAATTTTAGCCAAAACTGCCGTTTCTCACGCACAGGCTGGTGCGGATATTGTTGCACCGTCAGATATGATGGATGGGCGCGTTGCAGAAATCAGGGCATCCTTAGACGAAAATTACTTCGATATGATTCCCATTATGTCATATGCGGTAAAATACTCCTCTGCGTTTTATGGACCATTCAGAGACGCTGCTGATTGTGCACCGCAGTTTGGAGATCGCCGCAGCTATCAAATGGACCCTGCCAACAGCAGAGAGGCCCTGCGAGAGGCGACCCTTGATGTTGCTGAAGGTGCAGATTTTTTAATGGTAAAGCCTGCTGTGGCCTATCTCGACATTATATCCAAGCTGCGAGATGAATTTGATTTGCCCATCGCTGCCTATCATGTCAGCGGTGAATATGCCATGATCAAAGCAGCTGCAGAAAAAGGCTGGATTGACGGTGAGCGGGTCATGCAGGAAACACTGCTTTCAATCAAACGTGCAGGTGCAGATATTATTATTACCTATTTTGCCAAGGATATGGCACGGCTGCTCAGGTGATCACTGGCAATCAAATCGTATCAAGAGTAGACACCCTTTCGCTGAGCTTTCCGTTTAACTAGAACCAGCCAGGTTACACAGATTAAGCCCGCGCCAGCAGCATCGGCAAGAATATCTGCTCCACTGCTGAAACGGCCAGGTATAAATGATTGATGAAATTCATCTGAGATACCATAGAGCAGTGATACAATAAAGGCCAGCCCCACCACAATAGTGCTTTTCGATTTTCTTATGTCGGGAGCAAAAGAGGCAATAACTGCTGCTGCCAGCACTCCATAGACAATCATATGGGCAATTTTATCATCTCCGGGAAACAGTGACCGATCCTCATCAGTGCCCGGTTGATGAGACAAAATAAAAATGATCCCCATGACACACAGCATGGGGATCATTCGCACAAGCGCAGCCTTCATTTCAATTCAGTGGTGCCTCTTTGGCTATATGTATTTTTTCAAGCATTTCCGGTGGTATCTTCTTTTTTATTCTTCGGATGGCTGCGGAGACCTCCTTAAGCGGACAATCCTCAAGAAC
>JABDPQ010000570.1 GCA_013042695.1 Desulfobacterales bacterium
GTAATACTCGATGCAACAAACAAGATCAGCCCGAGTGGCGGCGTTGCCAGACCAACGGTAAGATTGACGCACATGATGATCGCAAAATGAAGCGGATGAATACCAAGCGACATCATCGTCGGCGCAAGAATCGGTCCAAGTATAAGAATTGCCGGGGTGGCATCTAAAAACATACCGACGATGAGCATCAGGATGTTAACCAGAAACAACAATAGATAGATGTTATCGGTGATTGAAAAGATGAATGCCCCGAGTTTTGTTGGAAGACCGGAAATTGCAATAATACCGCTGAAAACAGTTGCGGTACCAACGACAAAAAGAATGGCGGCTGAAGACACCCCGGTCCGGTAAAGGACGTTTGGAAGGTCTCTTAATTTCAGTGTGCGCAATACTACAAGGCTCAAGATTAGTGCGTAGGCGACTGCCGCTCCGGCTGCTTCCGTCGGGGTGAAGACGCCGGATAAGATTCCGCCAAGAATAATAACGGGGGTCAATAGTGGCAGGAACGCACCCCTTAAAGCTTCCCACAGTTCTTTGAGCGATGCCCGTCTCTCACGCTGGGGAAAACCCTTCTTCTTGGCAATAATGGCGGTAACGATCATCATGCCTCCGCCCATCAGCAGACCGGGAACAAATCCCGCCAGAAACAGCCCGGCCACAGACGTACTCATAACTAATCCGTAAACCACCATGATGATACTTGGGGGAATGATCGGTCCGATAACCGATGAAGCAGCAGTGACACCGGCCGAAAATTTGGTTGTATAACCGTCCTTTTCCATGGCCGGGATGAGAATTGATCCAAGCGCCGAGGTATCTGCAACGGCTGAACCGCTCAACCCGGCAAATAGAATACTGGCAAGGATATTGACATGGGCCAGGCCGCCGCGCAGATGGCCGACCAATACACTGGCAAACCGTACAATCCTTTTGGTAATACCGCCTTTGTTCATGATCTCGCCGGCAAGAAGGAACATGGGGATAGCCAAAAGGGGAAACTGGTTGATACCGATAAACAACCGCTGGGGGAGAAGCTTAATGAACACCAGTTTATTGGCAAGAATAAAGCCAATTACGGGGGCTGCTGCCAGTCCGAACGCAATTGGAATTCCCAGCACCATCGTTATTAGAAATATCCAGAAAAACGTCAAAGGCATGGTCTTATCTCCTCTCCCTTATTCAGCAGTTACCTGGTTTGTATCGAGATCACGCGGGTGTACCCCTTGCTGCGGTTGATAAATGCCGATAATTGCCTGGATAAATAGCTCTAGAGCTACGAGGAACATCAGCACTCCACCGATGGGCATTGATATGAAAACAAACATCATGGATACCTGTGTCGTCGAAGTCTCTTGAAGCCTGGCATTATAGGCAAAAAGCCATCCCTGCTGGATCAAAACGGTCATCAACACGATGATGAAAAGGTAAATAAAAGCATAAAGCGTTTGCCTGCTCTTTTCCGGCAACGCATTTGGCAGTGCTTCGATTGCCGCATGAGCTCCCGATTTCAACGCCAGCGGAATGCCGGTAAAAACCATCCACACCATGAGAAACTTTGACGTTTCCTCTGTCCAGGCCAATGAATTATTCAGAAAGTATCGCCAGAAAATACCCGCGCAGACGACGATAGTAATTGCTGCAACGAGCAGGATCGTAGTGTACTTGCAAATAAAAAGTGTAACGCGGTTTATCGCCTGTATTTTCCTGAGCAGAAAATCAATAAATCTCATAGATAAGCCTCAATCATCTTTTCGCCTTTGATCGTATGAATCATATTCCGTCGGACTGCAAACCTATAATCGCCTCCATGTCTTTCGGGTGCTAACACACGAAGACGATTATAGGTTGTTACGAAAGGACCCCTTATTTTTTGATGGCTGAAACAGTGTTGTCAACTTCCTCTTCAGCTTTTTTTACGGCACTTTCGAGTTTATCGTACCAAAGCTGGCCGTCTTCAATGTTTTTGACGAACCACTCTTTGATGACCGGCTTGGCGGCACGAAAAGTTTCCTTTTCCTCTTTGGTCGGTACGTAGATAGTCCCACCGGATTTAGTGAATTCTTCCGCCATGGTAATTTCAAGATATTTGTTGAGATTTATTTTCAGCGTCGCTGCTTGCTGAACACCGTCAATGACCAATGCCTGTAGATCTTCAGGCATACTTTTGAGCCAATCGTTGTTCATCCACCAGAAGCCGAACATATAGGCATGTTCGTCCATGACAAGGTAGTCGAGATTTTCGTGCAATTTCTTGCCGACTACGTCCGAAACGGCATTTTTCGTTCCTTCGACAACACCTGACTGGAGTGCGGTGTAGAGTTCACCCCAAGCAACGGGAGTCGGGTTGCCGCCCAGATATTTGACCATTTCTATCTGCAGCGGGGAGTTGATGGTTCTCATCTTGACACCTTTCAAATCCGCTGCTGATTTAATCTGCTTTTTGGTCGTAAAGAAGCTTCTCCAGCGACCGGTATTGCCGATTGCCACGAGACGTACGTTTCCGGTTTTTTCCAGTACCGCATCGCGCAGTTCGTCAAAGAACGGGCCGCGCGCAACCGCTTCGGCCACAAGGTCATCGCGGTACATGTAGGGAATATCAGTTACCTGGATCTGCGGGAAAAACTGATTCATGCCGCCGACGGTTGTGTTGGTCAACTCCAGCGTTCCCAACTGGACACCTTCTACCAGCTCCCGAAAGTTACCCATCTGCGCCGCCGGATAGATCTCAACTTTAATTCTGCCCTGAGATCTACTCTCGACATAATGTTTCAGGAACACGCCGCCGACATGATCGTCGGCTGTCATCATCGGTGAATCAACATGTCCGTATTTCAGGACCCAGGTTTCGGCAGCGACTGTCGTAGAGATTGAAAGAGCCAGCAAAAAAGAACATAATACGATTAACTGCTTCATAACACCCTCCTATGGTTTGGTTAAATATTGGTGGTACGGTTTCGACACTTCCCGTCGATTGCTTGTTTTTTCAATATTCACTTCTTTTACTTTTGCGTTCATGCGCTTCTTGGTCTTACGTTTTTTGATTTCCTCCCCTTTTGATTGACAATTGTAGCGGCAGACAGGAATCACGAATTATCAGATCGGTTTCCAGGTCATACCGGCGAACTTTATCTACTCCGGATCCGATTATGTCGAGTAATGTTTCCATGGCTCGATGCCCCATATCCATTGCCGGCACCTGGACGGTAGTGAGCGGAGGATCACAGTGCGATGCAAACTCGACATTATCGAAACCGGCAATAGATATATCCTCAGGGACCTTCAAGCCTTTATCCTTGACGGCGGTTAATGCCCCGATCGCCAATGAATCACTTGCTGCAAAAATAGCGGTGGGACGATCGGATAGGCCGACAAGGCTTTTTGTAGCCTCCCTGCCTTCAATTAAACTTGGCACCCTGGTAATGACAATTGACTGATCAAAAGCGATATTATGCTTTTTCAGCGCGGCCTTATACCCTTCGAATCGTGCACTGATTCGGGAAGATTTGAAATAGGGGCCGATGAGAAGCCCGATCCTGCGGTGGCCGAGTCCGATGAGATACTCGGTCATTTTAAACGCGGCGCTATGATTGTCGAAACCAACGTAGCTGAAATTTCCGTTGCGAAAGGTTTCCCAGGTGAAAACGCACGGGGTTCCCTTGTCGATCAGGTCGTGTATGTAATCTTCGTTATCTGGATGGCACCCGGTCAAAATCATGCCTGCGACCTGATGCTGCATGAACTGCTCGATCAGAAGTTTTTCCGTGTTTTTGTCATATTTCGTGTTTCCGATGATGACGGCATACCCGTTTTCCTGTGCTTTATCCTGTATCGCGATCAGCGATGTTCCGAAAAACGAGCGGTTGGCATGGGGCAGGAGGACTCCGATGATCGTTGATTGTTTTCGTGAAAGATTGGCTGCGGTGGCGTTGTAGACGTACTGGTGCTCTTCGGCTATACTCATTATCAGGTTGCGCGTTTTGGCGTCAACCAAGTGCGGTGAATGAAATGTTCGCGAAACCGTGGCCGGGGATACTTGAGCAAGTTCGGCAATGGTTTTCATCGTCATGGAGCTCATAGGTTGCCCTGACTGTTGCTGATGTTTTTAAGAGGATAAGTGAGCTAAACAGCACTTGGTTTCATCACCAGTCCTTGCTCTCATCCTCCTTTCCAAATACTGTTGTAGGCTTTCCACATAATCGAAGTGTCTTTATCGCCGAGGCCCTGCGATTGGGATATTTCGTTGATCAGTTCAACGCTTCTGCCCAGAATTGGTGGAGTCCTATACTCCTTGGCCATGGCGATACCCAGTCTGACATCCTTCACCAGTAGATCGACGGTAAACGTCGGATCTTCGTAATTTTCCGCAGCAATTCTTGCGCCCAGTTCCTTGAACAGGTTGCTAACGGTGGCTGCCTGGCTTGCCATAATCGTTTCGTAAAGCACTTTAGGCGCAATACCAACCTCTGACGATACGGCCATCATTTCGGCGGTCATCGCATTGATGGCGCCAAACATCATCTGGTTGAGCAGCTTGACTTTATTCCCGCTGCCGCTTGAACCGACGTGAATGACATGTGCAGCGAGTAGTTGGAGCAAGTCCATGCACGTATCCAGCACCGCTTTTTCTCCACCCACCGGCAAAGCCCATTTACCGATGGTTGCCGGCCTTCCGAGCACTGGGGAGTCAAGGTAACCAACGCCCCTGCTTCGAGAAATTTCAGCCATACTGTTTGATGTCTGCGGATCGACCGTACTGAAATCGATGATGACCAGAGCTCCACTGGCCGACGAGAGAAGTCCATTTTTTCCGGTTACGCATTGTGTAACTTCGACGGGTCCGGGAAGAAACATGAGCACCACGTCGACGCGCTCGACAACGTCTGCGATGCTTGACGCGATACTCGCTCCGAGCTCTTCGGCTCGAGCGATTGAAGGCTCATAGGTGTCGAAGGCAATAATCAGTTTTCTGTTTTCAATGAGTTTTTGGGCAACGGTACTTCCCATTACCCCCATGCCGATGATTCCTACATTGTCCATGTTGCCCCCACTATCTATGATTCATTCAACCAAAAGCGGCGCATTTCGAATTTGGATAATGATATAGGTGTTAAAGAATGAAAACGATATCATATTGCATTCAAAAAAGCAACACACTAAATCAATAAAATTTATTAATTATAAGGCGATTTTTAGATAAATAACTAAAAATAAACAAAAATATATATACTGATTAAACTTGACACGGCCAGCACTAATAGGGTAATGTCCATGAAATCGATTTCATTTTGTAAGGTTTCTCGAATTCTATTCAATGGAGGGAAATGATGTCTGTTCTCGTTACCGGCGCATGTGGCTTTATCGGCTCGTATCTGATTCCAGCTCTTCTCGAGAGGGGGTATGAAGTCGTTGCCACCGATATCACCAACGAACCCGGGTGGATCGCTGATCTGGAGGCGGTGCGTTATTATCGCGCTGATTTGGGTCGGGACGCCGATGTTTATAAATTGATGGGTGCTGTACGTCCCGAAAAAGTTATTCACCTTGCCTCACTGCTGGCGGCACCGTGTGAAAATGATCCCGGTTTGGGGTATCGGGTGAACTTCGGTTCCACGCTGGCGCTGCTCGATGGCTGCAGAACGTTTGGCGCGAACCGATTTGTGATGACCAGTTCTATATCGGTTTTTGGAAAAAACCTGCCGGAACCGGTCTTTGACGATGAGATAAAAAATCCTTTGACGATCTACGGCCAGACGAAACTTGCCTGTGAGCATCTCATGGAGTGGTATCAAAGAGTTTATAGCATGAGTTCCGGTGCCGTGCGTTTCCCGTGGGTTTTCGGGCCTGGACGGACCACCGGCATTACTGCTGAGTATTCTTCCAAACTCCTTGATGCCATTGCTTCAGGAGAGAAATTGGTTATCAGCACCCCTGAAGAGAAAGGGGACTGGCTCTATATCAAGGATGCGGTAAAAGCGCTCCTGATGCTTATCGAATTAAAGGAGCAGCCACGGATTGCGTACAATATCATGAGCGGGTTGTACACCGTCCGTGAGGCAATGACCATTGCCCGGTCTCTGTTTCCCGATGCAGAGATTGAAATTGGCGAGGGCACGGAAGTAACATCTCCCTATCCCACTTCATTTGACGATTCGAAGGCCCGTGAGGAGATTGGCTGGAAACCTGACTATTCAATCGAAGAAGCGATGAAAGAGCACGTCGAAATAATACGGAAAAAAATCAACTAAGAGGACGAAACGATGCAAACAGTCAGCTTTGATTACGGTGATGGTCTTTTAGATATTGATGTGCCGGATAGTGCGACAGTAGTTGAGTACGGTAAGACGTATGTTGATCCGCAAGGAATCGACCCGTATGAAGCGACCAGATACGCTCTGGCCAATCCACACGGTTTTGCTCCACTCAAGGAGTTGGGGGGACCAAACAAAAAGGTGGTTATCGGTTTTCCCGATCGCGTAAAAGGTGGCGTGGGTCCCAACGCCCATCGTCGGGTATCGATACCGATTATTGTGGAAGATCTGCTCAAAAGCGGCACGAAGCTTGAGAATATCACGCTCGTCTGTTGTATGGGGCTCCATCGCATGAACACGCTTGAGGAATGGTACTGGTACCTGGGTAAAGAGATTGTCGATCAGTTTTACCCCGGTCGCCTGATCAATCATGACGGTGAAGCGCCCGACCTGTTGGATTTCGAAAATGATGAAATGGGCAATGCGATCCAGTGCAACAAGCTATTTGCTGAAGCAGACCTGGCGATCGTTATCGGTCATTGTGCCGGCAATCCGTATGGCGGATACAGTGGTGGATACAAAATGATCGTGACCGGCTTGTCCGGCGCCGCATCAATCGCGTCACATCATTGTCCCAAAACGATGCACAGACCTGATTGGCTTGGCGGCGGTGTCGAACAGCACATGCGAACACAGTTTGAATCTATCGGCAGAGCCATGGAAGCCGGTATCGGCAAAAAGTTCTTCGGGGTTGATGCCGTATTGAATCAACATTCTGAGGTGCTATCCGTGGAGGCGGGCGAGCTCAGTCAGTTACAGGAGCATTGTTGGCCGGTTGCGGATAAACGAACCAATGTTTACCTCGATATGCCTGAACCAGCTGATATCCTGATCATGGGGGTACCGAGAAATTTCCATTACGGCCCTGGCATGGGAACGAATCCGATTCTTATGAGCCTGGCAATCGGCGGTCAGATGTCCAGGTGCTGGAATGCTTTCCGTCCCGGTGGTGTCGTTATAGCCACTTCGGTGTGTGACGGTTGGTTCAATGATTTCTGGTTTCCTTCATACGAAAAAACATATGCAGCCTTGCAAACGTATAATAATCCGGCTGATTTCCTGGAATCAGATGAGGCGGCTGCTCTTAGTAGAGAATACGAGTATTTGTTCAGCTACTCAAACTTCTATACCTATCATCCGTTTCACGCGATGTCGATGATAAGCGGCGGATCAGTGCCTAATCTGTATGCTTCATCGGTATATGTGGTCGGAGCCAAGCAACCGCAATATGCACGCGGTATGGGATTCAAACCTGTCGGCACCATGGCTGATGCGCTCAAGGATGCAGAACGTTACGTCGGGAAGAATCCGCGTATACTCTGCACTCCGAGATGTTTTACCAGTGGTTCTGCGGTGAATCTGCACCTAAAAACATAGTCGCTCAGATTCTCTATCAAGGTAAATACTAACTGGAAAAATAGCATTTTACCCAAACGCTGCGTTGTGTTTGATGACTTTATGCTCGACAGAATACCTCAATGATTGCGGAATATTTTTCCACAATTAGTTTGGATTGAAGTATAGTTATTGATTATTCAAATTAGCCTGAAGGGTTCTATGAAAAACAACCTTCAAAAGCTCCAAATATAGCGGTTATGAGTGATACCGTAAATTTAACCTTATTTCAAATCTCGGAAGGAAATTCTTGTCATACCATTGATTACAAAGCGGTAATAAAATGACGTTGGATTCGGCTAACGTAACTACCATGGAAATGGTTGATTTTATTCGGCGAATTGTTGCCATTGTGCTCGCTTTGTTCAGTCTCTACACGGCCTTTTTCGGCGTTTTTTCCGACATGATGCAGAGAAGCTTTCATCTCGCATTGGTGATGGTTCTCATCTTTACCGGGCACGGGGCTATAGCGAAATCATCACCGCGCCTACCTCACCTGGTCATCGACGTTCTACTGCTATTGACCGGTTTCGGGGTGTTGATTTACCACGTTGTATTCTTCGATGCAGTGGCAGGGCGTTGGGGCGAACTGACAGAACTGGAATTCTGGTTGGGCATCATGTGCATCGGCACGCTCCTCGAAGCGACAAGGCGAAGTATCGGGTGGCCCATTGTCATTCTAGCACTTGTTTTCTTGGCTTACGCTTTTCTGGGGCCCTATCTGCCAGGTCTTCTAAATCATCGGGGATATTCCCTGGAGCGGGTGATCGGCCATTTGTATCTGGGTGGTGGTGGGATTTTTGGCACACCGCTTGGCGTCAGCGCCACCTTCGTCATCATGATTGTGATTTTCGGTGCCATGCTGGAACGCTCGGGGGCAGGTCAGGTGCTTATGGATATTGCGACCGGGGCGACTGGTCGTTCCCGTGGGGGACCAGCCAAAGCTGCCGTCGTCGGAAGCAGTCTGATGGGTATGATTTCTGGCACGGCAGTCGCAAACGTTCTTACCACTGGTACTATTAGTATCCCCCTGATGAAAAGAAACGGTTACCGTCCGCAAGTGGCCGGTGCGGTGGAAGCTGTGGCCTCAACCGGTGGTCAGTTGATGCCCCCGGTAATGGGGGCGGCGGCATTTATTATGGCCGATTTGACTGAGAGACCTTACTTGGAGATTGCGGCGGCAGCGATTTTACCCGCTATCCTTTACTATGTTGTTCTGTTTACGGTGGTTCATTTGGAGGCCGTCAAAAACAATATCCCGGTGTTGGAGGAAGATGAACTACCGAAGATTGTTTCCACCTTTCTCAGCGGTGGGCACCTTCTTTTGTCGCTGCCGGTTTTCGTTTACATGCTCATTGATGGATATTCGGTGATGTACGCTTCTTTTTGGGCCATCGTAACCACTTTGTTTGCCAGTTATGTAAAACGTACTACTTGGCTCACTCCGAAAAAACTTTTAGCCAGTTTCGTTGATGGTGCGAACGCCGTTTTGCCGGTGGCCGCCGCCTGTGCCACGGCGGGCATCATTATCGGCGTTATCACGCTAACAGGATTAGGTTTGAAGTTCAGCTCTCTTATCGTCGCGGTAGCGGGCGACAACCTTGTGATTGCCCTGATTCTGACCTTGGTGGCCTCGTTATTGCTGGGCATGGGACTGCCGACAGCTGCCGCCTACATCCTGGTTTCCACATTGGTCGCACCAGCACTGGTCGATCTGGGTGTGGATCTTCTCGCAGCACATCTCTTCGTATTTTATGGAGCGATGCTCTCATCAATTACACCACCTGTGGCCCTGGCGGCATACGCGGCTGCAGGCCTGGCCGAGGCGAATCCGTTCGAAATCGCTGTGAAAGCGGTTCAGTTCGGCATCGCCGCGTTCATCGTGCCGTTTTTCTTCGTCATCAACCCGGCCCTTATCGGGGTTGGCGATTTCGTCACCATCGTAATGGGCGCCATTGCTGCAACTATTGGCGCCGGTGCTATTGCCATCGCCATCCAGGGCTGGTTATTGCAACGAGCCTCAATCATCGAACGTATCATGGTATTTATCGGCGGCCTACTACTTATGCTGCCGGAAATACAAAGAGCGTTATTAGGTGTAGGAATAGTGGTTGCCGTAATCATCTATCAATGGTTCCGGCGGAAATCCATGATGCATAAAAAAGCTGGAGCGGAAAGCGAAGGTTGAAACAGATTTGCAGCAAAAGCTTCTTTTTGACAACGATCATGGTAACTAAAAAAAAAAATGAAAAAAGGAGGAACGCAATGATTTCAAGATTTCGATTTGTAGCGATTGCTATAGCTGTTTCGTTGTTGAGCGCAATATGGGGTTTATCACCAGCGATTGCAAAAACCCAGATTTCCATCGGATCGTGTCCGGTGGGATGTACGGCCTTCACCTGGTCGGCCGGCATTGCAGATATCATCAATAAGAACGTCGACGGTGTGCAAGTCACAGCTGAGGAAACCAAGGGGTATGTTGCCAATGTCAAGCTTCTGAACAAGGGCGATCTGGAAGCCAGCATGGCGACAACTTTGTCATCGTTCGGTGCCTATAAAGCAACAGGAATATACAAAGGTGATCAGCCGGGCCAAATCTTGAGCTGGTTATCCATTGCCCCTGTAGCCATGCACGTGATCACTCTTGATGATGGATCGGTAAAAACGCTTTCAGACCTTAAGGGTAAGCGAGTAGGCATGGGGCAACCGGGCGGTGTGTCTATGCTCGACGCCGATGCACTAATGGAGCAGCTGGGGCTGACCCAGGGCAAAGACTTCAAGGATTTCCGTGTTCGTCTCGGTAACATGGCTGACATGTTGGCTGATGGCAACTTGGACGCAGCAATCTGGAACGGCAGCTTCCCGTTGCCGCCGGTGATCAAGCTAACCGCTCAACACAAGGTCAATTTGCTCCCGATTTCAGATGATTTCTACAACAAGCTGCGCGAGAAGTACCCGCCGTATTTCCGTATTTCGATTCCCGCCGGCACTTATAAGGGCATCGATACGGATACGCCGTCTTATGGCCTCGGCAACGCATTGATTATTCACGCAAAAGTTCCGGAAGACCTGGTCTATGAGATGACCAAGGCGATCATGACCAATCTAGATCGCTTAAAGGCTGTTCATCCTGCATTTGGACGGGTTAACGAGAACACTATCCTAAATGGTTTCGGGGCCCCCTTACATCCGGGCGCGCTTCGCTACTACCGCGAAGTCGGTATTCCGGGTATTGAGGAATTCGTCAAACGGACTTCGGCTAACTGATCAGAGTCATTGGGTTCCCGGTCTGTAAATGGTCTGGAACCCGATGTTGTTGTTTCGGTAATTGCTCAAGTTAAATAAATTAACACACGCATAACAGAGCAATTATGAGCACCCTCCAAGCCTGGTAAGTGTATTTGACGAAAAAGAAACAACCCATGAAGACTCGATTTTAGCGAGTTACATGGAACACCTTAGGATTAATAGGAATTCTAGATATGACCCCACCAAACATTTTGTTTATTCAAGCCGATCAAATGGCGGGCCCAGCCCTTCCGATGTATGGACATAAGGTCGTTAAAACGCCGCACCTGCAGCGATTAGCCGACAATGGCGTTATCTTTCAGAATGCTCATTGCAACAACCCGGTCTGTGCACCCTCCCGGTTCTCGATGATGGCTGGACAGTTATCATCGCGCATCGGCGCCTACGACAACGCATCTGAGTTTCCTGCATCGGTGCCGACCTTCGCGCACTATCTTCGGGATCTTGGCTATAAGACCTGCCTCAGCGGCAAGATGCATTTCGTTGGTCCCGATCAGCTTCATGGATTTGAAG
>JABDPQ010000181.1 GCA_013042695.1 Desulfobacterales bacterium
ATATCACCAGGAATTGTGCAAAATCGAGAAGTTCCAAGAGGGTCCACATAACACCGGAATTTAAAATTTTTTTCCACAAATGTCTGAGATCGTGTTCCAGGTCCGCCAAAACGACGATCCCCCATTCTGATAATTATATGGTCACCCGGCTTTAAATAACCATCAATAGTGTCAACGATTATTGCTTTTTGAAAAGGACGCTCATGTCCTTTTTGATCAAAACGTACTTTAAGTGACTGGACAGTTGCTGGACTTTGCCCCTTTACACAAGGACCTGCCTGATATTCAGCTGAAACGTAATTTGCTCCAGAGGGATCTGAAGTTTGAAACAGTGCCCAGTCCGAATAGAATTTAAATGTAGCCTTAACCCAGGCACCATCAGCCATTCCAGAGGCGCCTATTTCATAATCCAGTATTACTTCTGTCCATTCACCCGCCTCCAGTTCCGACATATTGCAAGTCACTGTTCCCAGAAATGGCATAGATTTTGTCTTATGATAGAGTCCTGCTGGGGCAGTATAATCTCCAAGTTGTTTTTTCAACTCAGAATTAGTCAATATTTTCATCTCTATAACCTTATAAACGGGTAGTTTGATTTGGTAGGTAACCAGGGAGGTAATTCCCCTTCATACGATGAATATTAGAATAGTCATTAAGCGTCAAAATGCCAAAAACATGACAATAATTGAGATAAATCCTAAGAAGTAAAAACACCTTAACACTTCCTGCTAATGCAGGAAAAGAAATCTTCTAGGACTTGTAGATAAATTCCATTAGTTTGGCAGGATTTTTAATTGTCAATAAACGCTTTTCAAGACGAATCAATCCAGTCTCATTCATCTTTTTAATTGCATTGCTGACTGTCTGCTGACACGAACCCGTCATAGAAGCTATTTGCGTCTGAGAGAGATTAAGAGGAACTGTCACCGGTTGTTCTGGATCCGATTTCTCGAATGCATGATGAACGAGGTAGAGCATCATTTTTGCAATTCTTGTGTGAACATCACAGATCATTAGATTTTCCATCTGTTCACCCAGATAGCGTGATCGACGACCAAGAACGTTCATGATTTTGCGAGTCAACTGATAATGCTTCGACATGAGCTGTTCAAAGTCAGACTTTTCAACAGTAAATAATTCTGAAGGGATAATAGCCTGGGCGTTACACTGACGAGGGGAAGAGTCAATTATTTCTGCAAGACCAAATAACTCACCAGTATTCCTTAGAAAAATAGTTGGTTCTTTGCCCAATTCAGTAAAATGGAAAATTCGAATAGAGCCTCTATTCAGATAATAGCAATGCTTGCTTTCATCCCCTTCGTGAAAAACAAACTCATTCTTTTTAAATAGCTTGCACTGAGCAACGTCAAAAAATGCTGAAGTTACCTCTTCAGGTAGATCAGAAAAGAAGCCTTGCTCACTCAGGTGCCAAGTGTTTTTCATCATACCCCAGACATTTCTTGGACAGTAATTACCACAGTGGAATATATACGTTAACAGAATACGTCAAATCCCTCAATGTGATATAAATAATCTCAAGCAGATTGGTGTGTCTGTTTTCTGCAGGGCATGCAATCTTTATACGGTAGAACTTCTACATTTAAATCTTGCAGGTATACATTTGCATAAGAGGACGTGAAGAACGACTCGTTCACGAGAAGGTGAGTAAATGAAATTAGAAATTATATCAGATAGGATTCCTGACTGAATTCTTATTAATTTTGTTGAGCAAGCCCTTAGGTGGAGTAACTAGTCTTTGAATACCCAGATCTTTGTCATTCAATCCCATTGCAATTCCCAACAGTTGGGTTATATAAAGCACCGGTATACCAATCTTTTCTCCTATTTCCTTTTCCACGACTTTCTGTTTTGCATCCAAAATCAGATGGCAAAGTGGACAACTGACGACAATGCAATCAGGTTTGGCAGCTTTCGCCTCCTTCAACAACTCACCACACATTCTGAGTGCAATTTTCTCACGTGATAAAATCAGTGTTCCACCGCAGCAATCAGTCTTGTAGGTAAAATCTATAGGATCAGCTCCTGTAAGCCGAATAAGATCTTCCAGCACAGTTGGTCTCTCATGGCTTTCGGTGCCATGTAATTTCCTGGGTCTGGCAATTAAACAACCATAATAGGGAAGAGCCCTGATACCCCTTAAAGATATTGTAAGTTTCTCCTTAACATCTTCGGCGTTGGTATCAAAGGCAAGAACTTCAATAAACTGCTTTACTTCAGGGACACGACTGATAGAAAGCTCATTCTTTAAAGACGCCTCGTCCCGAGCCTCTAGAATTCTCAGTTGATGATTCAAGGAACAAGCAGGACAAAGCATAACCAGGTCCGAATCGGGATTTTGCTTATTTGCATTGATTAGTGTTTTTGATGGTAGCGCTTCAGCCAGTTCTTTATCAAATGATTTGGCAACTGAGGACCCGCAGCACTGCCACTCATCAAGCTCCTCAATATCAATATTCAAGGCGGAGCACACAGCAAAGAATGACTCCTGACAGTCTCGTCCAGTGCCTTCAAGGCTGCATCCTGGATAATAAAGATAGCTCATTTCAGTTTGCCCCGCTTCAGAAGTTTTAGCAATAATACTGCATCCTCAACTGGATGAAGCGACGGGAAGGTACGTAGCCCTACTGCGAGGCCAAGCGATAGTTCGTTGATCTTTTTTTTCTTTTTTATCATGTTCAAGAAATTGTTGTGGAAAACAAGTTTCTCACCGGGCATGATCCAACCCTTCTTGAAACCCAGCCGCCGAAGAGCAAGCATTTCTTCTGCAATTTTTACTCCCCGGGGGCATCTGACGGTACATGTATAGCACGTCGCACAAACCCATAAAAAGGGGCTCTCACATGCTTCCTGCAAGAGCCCAAGCTGAATTAATCGAATGATGTTTCGTGGCGTGTGCTCAGTTTCAAAAGCGACAGGACAGCCGGCTGAGCATCGACCGCACTGCACACATGCTTTGCTTGTAGATAGACCGTTGTTACTATTCTTTTGTTCTTCTTTCACTGATTTACCCCAAAATATAAAACATCGCTCAACGTGCTGCTCTTACATCCTGAATGGATTCGGTCCCAACACTTTGAGTTCATCGATATACGAGTTCAGAATTTGAAGATACTTTGTTGAATCTCTAATTTCCAGGCTCTCAAAGCGAACTCTTTGGGGTTCAATTTGCATTGAATCCAACTTATCAGAGAGGTCAACACTGACACGTGTCTGCACCAGCTGATTCCCCCTGACATAGTGACACTGGTCATCATGACATCCCGCTACCAGAACGCCATCAATACCAAATGAAATTGCATCTGCAATCAGAGCGTTATTGACCGAACCGGCACAGGAAACTTTCCGAAAGAAAACATTTGGCGGGATTGTCAGCTTGCTTTCTACCGCTGCCCGTGCCGCCATATACGCATCATTTTCACATAGGAATGCCAAAATAACCGGCTCTTCTTTTTCTCCAAGCGGTGCCTCCTGCTTGGAGAGGACCGCTTTCATCACCTGCAATGGTGCAGCAGCCTGTTGTATTGTATTGTGATTTATCGAAATCGCAATCATTGGGCAGGTTCCCATACAATTTCCGCATTGACGACAGCTTGACAGATCGGGCTCTGGAAATTCCTCGGCATCATAATGGTAAACCAAGAAAGGACACTCTTCTACACAGCGCTTGCACTTATCACACTTTGTTCTATCGATTACAGGATAAGTTGGCTTAATTTCAAACTCACCTTCGATAAAAGGCAGCGCCTGTACAACTGCCAGGTTGCTTGATTCAACTGATTGAGAGACATTCATCGGTGCCCGGCAAGCCCCGCCAACATAAATCCCCGTTCTCTGACTCTCTTCTGGATGGCATTGTATATGCGATTCAAAGAATCCACCGTCTGTTTGTGGAAGATTCAGTATTTTATTTACTTCCTTGGATCCGCTTGATGGAATCATACCGCCGGCCAGTACAACATAGTCGACATCTGGAATTACTTCTTCTCCCGATAGGGTGTTTTCTGCTCTGATTCTAAATTTCCCGTCGCTACTGTCAGGTCTGATTACTGAAGGCAGACCGCGGATAAAATAGACCTTATCGAGCAGTTTTACCTTTTGATACAATGCTTCATCAAATCCCGGAGTTCGTATGTCCTGATAAAAAATGTAGCATTTTGCATCAGGATCTACCGTCTTCAACTGCATGACCTGCTTTAATGAAGCAGAACAGCAGACAGAAGAACAGTATTCAAGGTGCCTTTCATCCCGACTGCCGACGCATTGTATAAACCCATAGGTTTTATTGCGTGGAGGGTTCGCGAGTACATCTTCCATTTCCAAACTGGTTATTACATTTGGGTACGTACCATACCCAAACTCTTCGACTTCTGAAAGCGGGTACATATCCCAACCAGTTGTAACAACGACAGCGCCGGCTTTAATGGTTTTTTCAACCGGCTCCTGGTCTAACTGAATTGCTTTGGTTGGACATATTTTTGCACACTCCTGACAATCTGGAGGGCAATGCTCACGATCCACAACGTATGAGGGCGGATAATCAATCGGGGTTGAAGGATGGATAGCCTTCACAGCTAGTGGCGATGCCGTCAATAGCGGCATCTCTAGAGGCGCATCCTTGGTAATTGTTACTGGACATACCAACGTACACTCACCACAGGCATTGCATTTGATCTCGTCCACATACCTCGGCTGTTTCTCTATCAGTAGAGAGAAATTACGAGGATCCCCTGCTATTTCTTTCAACGTCGATAATGTTTCCAGCTCAACTTTGTCAGATCCCCTCAAACCCTGCAATTGTATTTCCAGGCCGCACCGAGGGTCACACATTTTGGGAAAGAATCTATTGAGCTGGGCCACTTTTCCCCCTACTCCGCTCTCTTTTTCAATGAGGTGAACTTTTTTGTTCAACCGCAAGAAAGAGTTGGCCGCCTGCAGTCCCGCAACTCCTGCACCGATAATGGCCACAGCCTCTGTTGCCGGAACACGTAACGGTTCCAACGGAGTGAGAAATCGAGCCCGGGCCAGAGACATACGAATGACTATCCCGGCCTTTTTCGTTAACGCCTCCCGACTTATCTCACGATTTTCAATTCCCTGTTCACTGATGTCACACCATTCATGGAGATAGGCATTAAATCCAGATTCAGCAGAGGTTGACTCAATCAGTTGCTTTTGGGCAGGTAAAAACCTGCCTACCCATATCAGGATGTTGATGGTACCATTCTGGAGATCATCCTTAAGCGAGGTGGTAAATGCCTCGGCAAACGGATCTGTGACAGCCTCACAGCGAGAAACAATTTTCATTTTTGAAAGCTTTGAGATTATCTCCTGCAAATCGACATATGAATCCAGCGTTTCCGCTGGATCCCATATGAAGATGCCAATTTTTTTCTCTACTTTAGCTGGTTTTACCACTCTTCTTCTTCCCCCGTTCCAGCAGTCCTGGTAACATACTGAAAACGCTCAGTTTTACCATTAATATCAATGCAGGTCCAGGTAATATTATTGGTACCCATCATTGGTATCAGCTTGGCATTTCGGTAGCCAATCTGATATGGAATTCTAGTTTCCAGGGCACCTTTAGGACACGCCTTTATACAACACATACAATCCCAGCAATCCCTTGGCTGTACACAATACCCTTTTTGTTCTGGACTCAATCTCATCAAGTCACCCGGACAAACCTGTTCGCATAGAGGTTCTCCCTCAGATTTGCAACCGTCACATTTTTCTATTTCAGTAATAGGCGGCATATTGTTCTCCTAAATCAAATATTCATCTCTATTCCACTCGCTTGTAGACGAGCAAAAAGAATAGTTATTCCTCTTACATATACGTCAGAAGGATACAGGGTTATATGAAGCATTCATCAATCTTCGAGTATCTTTTCATACGGACGTGTAAACATATTGACCTCGCCTGTTTCCGGATCGCGAGCACTTTCTACAAAACAGTTGAAATTCTCATCATCTTTTTCCGGATAATCGAGTCGAGTCTGCCATCCCGGCCAGCGAGTTTCTTTCCTGTACTTCAGATGGTGACAAACTACTTCTGCAAGATCAACGCGATCAATTACTTCATGCACCAGCATTAAATCATGTAAATCAGTTGCAAATAGATATTCTGTCTGGTCTTGAAGTGTTTTGATATGCTTCAGCGCCACCTCCAGACGTTCTTCATTCAGTTGATAAAATTGATGGACACCTCCCGCATACTCATCCATCAATCGCTGTAACCTCTCCTCCATTTCTATATTTGTTACGCCATCGAAACCAGAAAGACCTTTAAGCAACGGGGTAAAGACCCTTTCTTTTTCCTCACTAAGCTGATCGCTCAGATCATCAGGCAGCGTGACACCTTTGATGTAGTCTAATGCTCCACGTGCAGCGAGTCTTCCCTCAACAGCGCAACCACCAACAAACTTATTCGGGTTTCCTCCCGCTGTTTCACCAGCAGCAAAGAGACCTTTTACTGTTGTCATCCTATCCATATCAACCCAGAAACCGGATCCAGAGTGGCCACCAACGATGTAAGGGTCACTACCATAAATCTCTACCATCTCTTTGGTGATATCAATACCATTGGCAGCTAAATAGAGAATGAAACTGGGGCGTTCATGCAACATAGCTCCTCTGAGCCCCCTTGAACTCTCTTCATCTAGATGAGTAGTGTCAACATAGGTAGGCCCCCTGCCCTCCTGCCATTCTGTCATCGGTGCGTTAAGCCTGTAGAACCGAGGAGCCTTATCCCCTCCGACATGAGCGTAATTTTTTTCCATTACCCGCTCGCCTTTGGAATTAGTAATCGGACATTCATATGCCACAGAAAGGGTGTCCACCGGACCGCAATAATCCTTTGTTCTTGTAGCAACCCAACGTTGTTCCAGAGAGGTCAATTCTGCTCCCGCACGGTAGCCCATAGAATAACCGGTTCCGACATTAAACGGGCACATCCATGTCTGATGATGCCCACCCGAGTAATCGGTAACGGGTGATTTGTAAAGCCCGCAAGCACCTCCCGTGGAGACGATAGTAGATTTGGCTTTAAAAACATAAAACTTGCCATCTCGTACACCAAAGCCCATAGCACCAACACATCGATCACCATCCATCAACAGATTTGTGGCAACCACTCGGTTATAGACTCTCGCTCCCGACTCAATGGCTTTTTCAGCCATGATTGGTTTGAGCTGCTCGCCGTTTATCGAGACGTCAAATTTTCCTCGAATCTGCTTCTTGCCATCTTCATAGACAAAAGGAAGCCCCCATTCTTCCAACATATCAACCGTCTCATTGAGCAATTTTGCGTTGCTCAAAGCCAGATCTTCACGAAGTGGCCCTCCGCCGACCTGTGCTCGGCTCCACTTCACCAGTGACTCAGGTGTTTCACCATCGACGATATACGTATTGATTGCATCCATACCAGCAGCTGTCGCTCCACTTCTGCTGATATGAGCTTTCTCCATAATGACAACATTAAGCGATGGGTCCTGTTCTTTTGCTTCGGCAGCTACAAAACAACCGGCATTACCTCCACCAATGATTAACATGTCAGCCTCAATTGTCTCCGTTTGAATATCATCTAGACTAGACGGAAGTTTTCGTTCATCCATATTTTCCCCCTTATTAATAGTTTTAGAAAGTAAACCGACTTTTCATCTCACCTAGCTCTGGAAATCATTTTCGGTTTTCCCAACTATACGGTAAATTTATAACCTGAACCTGCCTCACATATGACACTAATTGAATCGAAAAACTATCTGTCAGACGATAAAACTAAAAAAATCAAGTTCAAAATTGTCTGATTAGGAGATAATCAGATTTGAGTTTCTGTTAAATGGATGCGATCCTGCCCTAGGGGTCTGTGGGGGGCGTGCTGGGTAATCGGTACCTCTTTCCAAAATAGCCCTATGATTTGTGGTCGGCCAATAGAATTTATGTGTTTCCTGTGAGTTAAAAATCTTTCTATTTACTTTCTGCTTTGATCCTGACATGAATAGATGCATAGCAGCAGAATAAAGGTGTTCTGAAGTTAGGTAACGTAGATGTAGGCATACGCTCGGTTTGTAAGTATAGAGTCGGTTCAGCAATTGTTGTGTTCCAGCAAGCATTCCAGTATATATCATAAGATATTGCAATTATTGATAAACAGTGAAGAGCTGAACTGCGATGTAGGTTACAATCGGAAGTCTATTACAATGGGGATTGTATAGGGTTTTCTGGTCTTGATCGTCGATCCCGAACTATCTGTGAGAAGTATCTATTTTGACAATAAGAAATAAAATTGATTATTGAATTGAACATTGTCAAACCGAAGGTTATCCGAGTTGTCTTCTGCCTTATCTGAAAGTGCTTACTGAAACTCTTTGATGAGATTGTTCCGCCTTCAATTGTCATGCAAGATTAACACCTCAGTGAAAAACATGTCAGATTGAGCCTAAGTTTCTGTAGATAAAGAGACATTACTTTTGAGCCAATTTATTATTATCTTTTGATTTATTGCTCAAATTCTTGCATACTAGCAGGAAAGAGACTAATTATATTCGCTTAACCTGAAAAAACCAGCGCCTAACATGCTGTAACTCGTACATTATGAATACCATCTTAATCATAGAACATGATGTAAACGAGATTGAAGCACTTATCGATATCTGCAGCCAGGGTTCCAAGGAACTAAAGATTCTCACTGTCCGGGATGAAGAAAGTGCCAACTCAATGCTTATCGATAATCCTGCCGATCTCATCATCTGCAATACCTCCTTTCCTGAGATGAGGGACGGCTTGATTCTTGCACAAATCATCCAAGCATTTCCATTCATTCCTGTTGTTGCCATTGCTCCCGTTAACTCGGTTAATAGGGCGGATATGATGGCCTTGGGGGTTAGTGCCTTCTTCGAAAAACCGTTTAATGACAAAATCCTGATTGAAACCATCGAAGAACTTGTCGAGCTCTCATCCACCGGCACCATGAGAGGAATACCTACCCATTCCTTTCTGCAGATGCTTGAGAGTGAGGAAAAGTCTTGTACCCTCCATATATTCAGTAAAAACAACACCGGACTCATTTTTATCAAGGACGGTCTCCCCATTGATGCTGAAACGGGCAGTCTTTCGGCAGAAGAAGCCATCTATGAAATCATTTCCTGGGAAGAAGTAATCATCGAGATCAAATTTTTTAACGGTCAAAGAGATAATACCATTACCAAACCCCTTATTTCGCTGATCATGGAAGGTTTTCGGCTAAAAGATGAACGTGAAGCAAAGAAAAAGGAAGAACAGAATCTGAACAAACCACAACACAAACTGCAACAGGTTTCTCTTGCAGGTCAGCGACTTGCACTTGACATCGGTTTGCGTCTTAAATTGGAATTTGACACAATTGACTCAAGCCTGGACAGTTCTCTCGTTGGCATGATCCCGGAAAACTGTATTATCGCTGCCACACCTGCCCATTTCACCATTACCGGCACTCAGTTGGAAACCGGGTCTCACATCAGGGTGAAATATCTCTACATGGGAAAACTCTGCCTGTTTAAAAGCCGTTTGCTAAAAGCAATTGACACGCCGCAGCATTTGCTATTTCTTGAGTATCCAGCCGTGATTCACTATCACGAAATGCGTAAAAACAAACGCACCGCTACCTATATTCCTTGTGCAGTTACGCTTTCTGACAACCAGCAGTATTTTGGGGCCTTTATCGACCTGAGCAGTTCAGGAGGGTTATGTCAGCTAAAGTCAAAAGGCAATAAGGAGATGCCCGAAATCCAGATCAAGCAAGAAATAGAAATGAGCTGTCTGCTTCCTGGCCACATGGAAGAACAACACATCAAGGGCATCATTCGTAATTTCAGAAAAAACAGTCAGGAAAGCCACATTGGCATCGAGTTTTGTGATTTGCCCGAGAATCTAAAACAAACCATCGAGCGCTACCTCTACTCAATCGACAAACTCAATCCACCAAACAACAAAGAAGAAGCGGCATAGCGCAAGACTTATGACGGAGAACTGGCAATTGCTTCGATGCCTACCTGTTGGCCCTCGATATCATTAAGCAGTTTAATTTGTGTCAGCGCACGCCGCAGATTCTCCTCGTCATCTGAAACTTTGAAATATCGATTTCCTACGAGATAGTCGCTTAAAAAACGAACGGCAAGTTCATAGGTGAGAAGTCGTATAGCATGATATAAAAGAGCCTGCTCGGACCGGGGAAAGATGGCAACGGAAGTCTTATAGCCTTTGAGAAACTCCCTGCATATGTCGACATCAAAGCACACGTCATCGTAGTCTTCAGGCTGCTCTCCGGCCCTGTTGCATAGAGACCTTAGACAATCTCCAAGATCGTATTGCAAAAGCCCTGAAGAGACCGTATCAAGATCTATCATGGCTACGGCCATGTTTGTTGTCTGATCAAAAAGGATATTATCAAACTTGGGATCACCATGGATCACCCGATATACTGTTTCACCTCTCTGATGAGCCTTTTCAAGCAGCCAGGCATCTTCGAGTCTTGCCTCAACTTCCCCGCAGCAGTAGAGAAGATCTGTGGATAGAAAACCATGGTAGGCCGCACGGGCATGCTGGTAATGACTGCAATATTCGGGCAGGTTATGAAAACCTGGCAGTGGGTTGTGAAGAAGAGCTGGATCCAGATCATCAAGGAGATGATGAAAACAGCCGAGCATGCGCCCGCTTTCAAATGCTTGGTGAGCTGACTGTACACGTCGAAAGGTTACAGAGTTTTCAATATAGCTGAGCACTCTCCAGACGCTATTTTCGCTATCTAGATGATAACATTCCCCATTTATTGCTGGATAGATTGTAAAAGTGGTGAAGTTTTGTATCGAACCAGATTGCTTGGCCTTCAGGTGCGAGGTTACCAGATTGACATTTTCAGCAACCTTTATTGGGTCAGGAAATACATCAGCATTGATTTTCTGAAGAACAACAGCCCCTCTCTTCTCTAATTCAATGAAGTAGGTATCGTTTATATTACCCTCCCCGAGCCGACGGATCAATTGAGGTGAATCAGCCGTAAAAAAACTCTCAAGAGCGGTTGCTATCTCTGTCTGTTTTTCCAAACCAAGATTCTCACCGGAATGAATTGGCACACCAACATCCATTATCAGTCTGATGAATTTTCACGTAAAATCATATTGCCGCATCTGGCTGCTCCTAGCAAGGCGATGTCAGTTCTGGTGATGCTGTTTATGGGGTTTTTTCAAGAGCTCAAGCTTGTTGTTTCGCTGCCCTTTGCAGGCACCTGGTGCATGTGCACATCCTGCTGTGGATACGGTATGGTAATTCCAGCCTCATCAAGGGCCTGCTTAATTTTTTGGGTCAGCGAGAAGCGCAGCTTCCAATACTCATCTGTTTTGACCCATGGCCGCACGACAAAGTTAACAGAAGAGGCGGCAAGCTCTGATACGGCGATGGTAACCGGTGGCTCAGTCAAGGCCCCAGGTTCCTGTGAAACCACCCCCTGAAGAATGGCTTCTGCAGCTTTGATATCGTCATCATAGCCAATACCCACAATAAGATCGATCCGTCTCGTTGGGTTGGCAGTAATATTGGTAATGGTATTGCTGGTGATCAACCCATTGGGTATGATTTTGCGCTGGTTGTCAGGGGTATTGAGTATGGTATTAAAGACGGTAATTTCATCGACCTGACCGGTTTCTCCTGCGACGGTAACCCAGTCTTTCACATTAAAAGGCCTGAACAAGATCAGCATGACTCCCGAGGAGAAATTAGCCAGGGAGTCTTTCAATGCCAGACCGATGGCAAGTCCTGCAGCACCAATAATGGTAAGAAAGGAGGCCGTATTGATACCAAGCTGTCCGGCAGCAGCAATCAAGACAACCGTAATCAGAGCGTAATACATAATATTACGTAAAAATTTTATTAGGGTCACATCAACATTCTGCCGCGCCATCAGGCGCTCAACCATAGTGGTAACGCGTTTTGCCAGCCAGCTCCCGATTAGCAGAACCAGGATGGCTGCCACAAGCCTCATTCCCCAAGCAACTGCAAAGTTTTGGATCATCGCCATATCAAATTCAACCATGTGTATCTCTCATCAATAAATCGATATTTCTGATAAAAAAAGGTTAGAAGTCAACTAATCATTAAGGATAGCAATATCTACTGCCTCGGTGCGATTATTGTTGTCCACATTTTTAGCCATTGAAAACTCAAAAATAGTTGAAGAATCCAAAAACACATCATCATTGGTAACAGTCGATTTCGAACAGTGGAAAAAAACACTTTCTGCCTGTAAACCGGCTTTTGACAAGGTGTAATAACGCATAAATCCAAACCCTCGTTCCTGATTGTAATTTATAGATATTCCCCGCTGTCGTTTCGTACCATCGGATTGTATAGGTAGTAATCCTGGTATGAGAAAACCAGACAGATAGCTATCTGCCGCCTCTTTGAGTTCGCCACTGACATTATTAAAGCCAATAACCTCTACCCGACAGCCCATGTTCTGCAGGGCCAGGATAAGACGAATAAAATCGCCATCACCGGTAAGCAGAATAATTCTATCAAGGTTTCTCGCCTGGAGAAGCGCATCAATGGCCAAATCCATGTCCGCATTGGCTTTAGTCGTCAGGATACCCTCATCATCAACAAAGTGTTTGACATACTTTTTAATCACCTTAAAGCCGCACTGTCGGAGAATATCGTGATATCGATATAATTTAAGCCGATATTCGTCATCCTCTTGAGTCCTGGCACGATCTTCGGCAAGATAGGAATTTGCCCGCAACAGGACTGAGTCACCGCTTTTGGCCAACTCAACAAGTGTATCATAGCGCATACCGTAACCACCGCAGAGCCTGATATTTTCTGCATCAACATAGATCCCGGTTTTCAACATGTTATCTTGCCTCAGCTTCTTCTATTCCCACTCGATTGTTGACGGCGGTTTCGATGAGATATCATAAACAACGCGGTTAACACCACGTACTTCATTAATAATCCTTGTGGAAATGATACCCAGTATATCATAGGGCACTCGCGACCAGTCTGCTGTCATTGCATCACGCGAATCGACGCAGCGAATCGCAATCACATATTCATAGGTACGGCCATCACCCATGACACCTACCGTTTGAATTGGCAACAGTACGGCAAAAGATTGCCAAACTTTGCGGTACCAGCCATGTTTTTTCATTTCGTCAAGCACAATCACATCTGCCTGACGGACGATCTCGAGCCGGTCTCGGGTGATCTCCCCCATAATTCTTATGCCAAGGCCTGGACCCGGAAATGGCTGGCGATAGATCGCCTCCTCCGGAAGTCCCAATTCCAGACCGAGCTTTCGTACCTCGTCTTTGAACAATTCGCGCAGTGGCTCAATGAGCTCAAGCTTCATAACCTCAGGAAGACCACCAACATTGTGATGTGACTTAATCGGCGCCTCGCCGCGAAAGGAAACAGATTCAATGACATCAGGATAAAGTGTTCCCTGGGCAAGAAAGGCGACTTCTCCAAGTTTTTTCGCCTCGTCTTCAAATATCTTAATAAACCCAAGTCCAATTTTCTTTCGTTTAATCTCGGGTTCTAAAATACCCTTGAGCTCAGAGAGGAAAAAATCACTCGCATTTACATCGATGACATTGAGCTTGCTCGTTTGCCTGAAAAAACGCAGAATCGCTTCTGACTCACCGGTTCGCATCAACCCGTTATTCACATAAATACAGGTTAACTGATCTCCAATAGCGCGATGAACTATCGCTGCGGTCACCGATGAATCGACTCCACCGGAAAGTGCACAGATTACCTTCTGGTCTCCGACTAACTGCTTAATGGCTTTGACCGTCGTTTCAATAAATGAATGCATCGTCCAGTCAGGACTGCAATCACAGATACCAAAAATGAAATTTCTCAGGACATCCGTTCCAATCAGGGTATGAACCACTTCTGGATGAAACTGAACAGCAACAAGCGGTTTTTTATCATGCCTGAGAGCAGCATGAGGCGAATGAGCACTTATAGCAGTTGTTTCAAAACCTTCGGGAACGACCTCTACACGATCCCCATGGCTCATCCAGACCTGATGATGGTGGACTTCTCCTGTTTCCAGGCCGGCAAAGAGCCCATCGGTGCGTAAGACTTGTAATTCGGCCTTGCCAAATTCCCTATTTTCCGCTTTTTCTACCTGGCCGCCACATTGTAAAATCAACAATTGGGCACCATAGCAGATGCCGAGAATCGGAATATCAAGATCGAGAATTTTCGGGTTTGAGTGGGGCGCATCACTGTCATAAACCGAAAAAGGCCCTCCTGAAAGCACTATGCCCGCCGGAGCCATCTCTCTGATTTTTTCAATTGCAAGCGAAAAGGGATGAATCTCGCAATACACCTTTTGCTCCCTGATACGTCTGGCAATCAATTGGGTGGTTTGAGAACCAAAATCAAGAATAAGGATCGTTTCGTTATGTATATTCATCTAAATTATGTCCTTTAAATAACGATGGGCAATTACTTGAAATTACAAAGCCTTATGCCATCCGATAGTTCGGAGCCTCTTTGGTGATAATAACATCATGGACATGAGATTCCCTGAGCCCAGCGGATGAGATGCGAACAAACCGAGCTTTTTGCTGCAATTCAGAAATAGATGCCGCCCCAACATATCCCATACCGGAACGCAAGCCACCGAGCAGTTGGTAAATAATTTGAGACAGCGGTCCGCGGTAGGGAACTTTACCTTCTATTCCTTCAGGTACAAGTTTTGATGTTGCATTCACCTCGCCTTGGAAATAACGGTCAGAAGAACCCCGATTCATTGCACCAAGAGATCCCATTCCACGATATCCCTTATAGGTTCTGCCTTGATAGAGAAATGTCTCTCCTGGTGTTTCATCGGTACCAGCAAACAAACTGCCGATCATTATGGTTGAAGCACCTGCTCCGATTGCTTTGCCAAGATCTCCCGAATGTTTGATACCACCATCTGCAATGACAGGTATGCCGTGTTTGTTGCCCACTTCAACACAATCTTTCAATGCTGTCATCTGGGGCACGCCTACACCGGCAACGATCCTCGTTGTGCAAATAGAACCAGGCCCCACGCCAACTTTTATGCCATTGACACCAGCCTTTATGAGATCTTCCGCAGCATCTGCCGTGGCGATATTACCGGCGATAATCTGAAGATCGGGAAAGGCGTTACGTATGGCCTGCAGACTTCGAAGAACTCCCTTGGAATGACCATGTGCCGAGTCAAGTACCACGACATCAATCCCGGCTTTTACTAATCGTTCCACCACAGCTTCAGCATCAGGCCCAGCACCAATGGCAGCACCAACGATCAACCTCCCCAGCTCATCTTTGGCTGCATGTGGATATTTTTTGATTTTCTCGAGATCTTTGATGGTTATCAAACCTTTCAGGTTGCCATCATCATCGACAACCAGGAGTTTTTCAATACGATGTTCATGCAGTAATGCTTTTGAGTGTTCCAGATCAATACCAACTTTGGCAGTAACGAGATTTTTACTTGTCATCACATCTGCCACTCGCAGATCATTGTCCGAGACAAAACGAAGATCGCGATTTGTGACGATGCCAACCAGTTTACTTTCATGCAGAACCGGCAATCCTGAAATTTTGTATCTGCTCATGATATCCTGCACTTCAGCAACAGACTGATACTGACCAACCACAATTGGATCGGTTATCATACCTGACTCAGATTTCTTCACTCGCTCAACTTCTAGAACCTGTTTGTCAATTCCCATGTTTTTATGAATAATGCCAACTCCCCCCTCTCGAGCCATGGTGATGGCAGTTGCCGATTCTGTGACAGTGTCCATGGCGGAACTGATAAGCGGGCAATTCAAGGGAATTTTCTCCGTCAGCCAAGTCCTCAAAGATGCTTCATTGGGAAGAACTGCAGATTCGGCAGGTACGAGCAGAAGATCATCAAAAGTTAGTGCCATTTCAATATTATCTGGTAACATAGGGAACTCCTTTTTCAGGAAGAAAGATGCAGACTTTTAGACATTGCTGAGTGTCGGTGAAGATACATATCAATCATTATGTAAATTATCCTGCAGGTAAAGCCCAATAATTTTCTTGAGCATACTATCCTGGATCATGTCCCCGCAGATACGTTCATTGTAACTACCTACCGACAGCAAGCCAGATAAAAACATGATTATCAACATCAACCCAAACAACCCACAACTCCGGTTAATCAAACAGGTGGCCGATAAAATAAACCATGGGGCCGTCATCTGTTACCCAACAGATACCGGATATGGTATAGGATGCGGTATTTTCAACCCAAAAGCGATAAAACAAATTGTCCAGCTAAAAAAAAGGCCACAGAACAAACCCTTCTCGTTCATGTGCTACGATCTTACCAATATCAGCAGGTACGCTCATGTATCTAATACGGCCTACCGGTTGCTCAAAAAAAACCTGCCCGGACCGTATACCTTTGTACTACCTGGAACAAAACTTGTCCCGAAAGTCATGACAACTCGCCAGAAGACCGTTGGTATTCGCGTACCGGAAAACCAGATTTGCCGCTCGCTTCTAGAAGAGCTCGGCACACCGATCATTAATACGATTATTCCGGTTAAAGAAGACGCCCCAAAACCGACCGAGGCTTATGAAATTGATCTGCTTATTGGCAACCGGATTGATTTAATTATCGATGGCGGCCCGGTCTACCAGGATCCTTCGTCAATCATCGATTTGACCGGTGATATTCCACAGATACTCAGAATCGGTAAGGGAAACGTTACTCCTTTTCAGTAATCAGCGCATCTTTAATGGATTTACTCATGGTAAAATGAATTGTTTTACGTTCATCTATATCCATGACAATGCCAGTTCGCGGATTCTTGGTTTGTCTCGCTTTACGCTTTCTCGTCGAAAAACTGCCAAACCCCCGAAGCTCTACTCGTCTGTCATTGACCAGAGCCTCTGTCATTGAATCAAGAATTATATCGACGGCAACGGCAATATCCTGTTTATGAATAGAAAGATCATTGCTAATCTGATCTACCAGCTCTTTTTTCAACATACTCATCTGTGATAAAACCTCTATTCCGGATCGTTCAACTTTTTGAGATATAAAAAAAGGTTGTTTCACCAAGTATATCAGTAAAACAACCTTTACCTGTGTTCATTACGATTGACTGAGATTACTCCTCGGTTGGAGGCCCGCCTTCGGCAGCTGCTTTTAACAAATCACCAAATGTAGATGGGGCAGCCTCAGCAACTTCTGCTTCTGCCTTCTTAATTTTGTCTACGGCTTCCGCCTCA
This sequence comes from Desulfobacterales bacterium, assembly GCA_013042695.1. Lineage (GTDB taxonomy): Bacteria > Desulfobacterota > Desulfobulbia > Desulfobulbales > Desulfocapsaceae > JABDPQ01. Next base: position 17,307 of record JABDPQ010000181.1, read on the forward strand.
CCATCATCTTCCAAGGTTTTAACAGAGAGTCCGATTTTTCTGTCTTTAGCGGAGACATTGATGACAATGGCTTTGAGAATCTCTCCAACTTTGTAAATTTCGGCAGGACTCTTCACCTTGTCCTTACTTATCTCCGAGACATGCACCAAACCTTCTATGCCTTCTTCAAGCTTAACAAAGACACCGAAATCGGTGACGTTGGTGATTTCACCCTCAACAACAGTGCCAGAAGGATAATTGTTGTAGGCGGCTTGCCATGGATCTGGAGTCAGCTGCTTGACCCCAAGAGAGAAACGCTCGTTCTCTTTATCTATCTTAAGAACAACAGCCTGGATTGTCTCACCTTTGGCATATTTTTCCGAAGGATGTTTGATTCGTTCAGTCCAGGATAAATCAGAAACATGGATGAGACCGTCAATACCGTCTTCTATACCAATAAACACACCAAAATCCGTGATGTTCTTGATTTTACCTTCTATTATTGAACCCACTGGATAGCTTTCAGTGACCAGATCCCATGGATTGGCCTGCAGTTGCTTCATACCAAGCGAGATCCGCTTGGTTTCCGGCTCGATGTTGAGCACCATCACCTCGACTTCATCACCGACCGAAACCATTTTAGATGGATGGCGGGGCTTTTTGGACCAGGTCATCTCGGAGACATGAATCAACCCCTCAACACCTTCTTCCAATTCGACAAAGACACCGTAATCGGTAATGGAGACGACCTTTCCTACAGCCTTCTCGCTTAATGGATAACGCTCAGCAACGGTTGCCCAGGGATCCTCCCTCAGTTGCTTGATACCAAGGGATACACGATCATTTTCTCTATCATATTTGAGAACTTTTACTTCGAGCTCCTGACCAACTTTATATAACTTGGCGGGATGCGAGACACGTCCCCAGCTGAGATCGGTAATATGGCAAAGACCGTCCATTCCACCCATATCAATGAACAGACCATAATCGGTGATGTTGGTGATCGAACCAGAGATAACTTGTCCCTCATCAAGCCGTGATCGCATCTCTTCACGCAGCTTATTGCGTTCCTCTTCAAGTATTGCCCGACGAGATATGACGACGTTATTGCGTTTTCGGTTAAACTTGAGAATTTTGAAATCATAACTCTCGCTAATAAGAGCGTCGAGGTCCTTGACCGGACGCAAATCTATCTGAGAGTAAGGTAAAAAGGCTGGGACACCAATGTCTACCGACATGCCACCTTTGACGCGACTTTCAATTTTGCCCTGAATCGTGCCATCAGCTTCCTGGATTTTTGCTATATCTTCCCAAACTTTTATTGCAATCGCCTTTTCTCGCGACAGAAGAAGTCCGCCTTCATCCTTGCGGCGCTCGACAAACACTTCAACAGAGTCACCGACCTGAATGTCTTCTATGCCGTCATGGCGAAACTCAGATTTAGGAATATAGCTTTCTGCTTTATCCCCAACATCAACAAGGTAAAAATCATCTTCGACTCCAATGATAGTACCGTTGGCGACATTGCCAACTTCTATTACCGTGTTGTTTTCTTCCATCTCGAAAAGATCAGCAAAACTCATCTCTCCGTCATTCTCGTCGTTGTTTAATTGGTTAAGTTCTTCTGTCATGGACTCAGCTCGTTGTACAGTGCTCATCTCTGTACGGTTAAATTTAATGTTTACCTAAACTTACAGGCGTAAAAAGTAAGATGGGTCGCGATCCCAAAGCAGAAAGCAACCCATCGCAATGAACATTGGATACTACCATGAAAACTGTAGAGCGACAAGCCTTTATTCGCGTTTATTGGGTTAAACCGTTCTGAGCAGACACAGGCTAATAGCTGGCTGCAGCAATTCTTCTTGCTGGCGTTATTGTACTTGCTTGCTTTTTTGCTCTGAACTGGCTGATAGAGCAGGCTCTGGTCCTCGCTCCAAGGGCAAACCCGCTCTGCGCCATGCCTCAATGCCGCCATCCATGTTATATATCCGGCTAAACCCACGACTAACAAGAGCTTTGCCGGCAATGTAGCTGCGACCTCCGACAGCACAGACGAGAATAACGGGCTTGTCAGGAGGGAATATAACCTTGCCTCTGATCACATCTCCTACCGGCACTAATCGGGATCCTGCGATTCGCATCTGCTTACGCTCCTGGGGAGTCCTGACATCAATCAAACTGAGGTCCGTCTTTTGCTCTATAAGCTTGTATACCTCAGTAACAGAGATAGATTGAAATACTGGTGCTGACACTTTCTTTCCAATACTATGCCCTGCCTGATCAGTGCTTGTGACAGAGTTGTCCACATCCTCTGAACATCCAAAAAGCAAAAGGGTACAAAACAGATATATGAATCCTCTCATACGAAAGTGCATATCGTTGGCACCTTGAAGCATCATTTATGTATCTTAGAGATTCATGATAATGCTGAAATAATGATTTGCCAGCAGTACCCACAAAATCAGGCAGTCAAATAGTTTGTGATGTACGCCCTCATGCAGGTTTTGTGGTTCCCGCAGTCCTGCTGTTCTTGGGAGATCTTGACGAGCGCCGACGACGCTTTCGGCGATTTGGATTCTCTGTCCGTCGATAGGCAATTGGATCGGGAGGCGGCTTGGTAAGGTGCTCTTCTGGAACGAGACAAGGAAGGGTGCGGCCTATGTACGTTTCAATCGCAGGTAAATAAAATGACCCCTTTTCACAAGCAAAGCTGATTGCCACGCCATCAGCGCCGGCGCGCCCAGTTCTGCCAATCCGATGAACGTAATCTTCTGGCTCGTATGGTAATGAATAGTTGATGACGTAGTTGATATCACTGATGTGGATTCCTCGACCGGCAACATCCGTTGCAACCAATACGCGGCTCTTGCCTGAGCGGAATGCCTCGAGCCTGGCAAGGCGTTTGTATTGCGGTACATCTCCAGTGAGCAATTGACACGTCAGGCCATTGTTATTGAGTCGTTTTGAAAGGATGGCAGCCTCACTCTTCATATTGGTAAAAATCAGGATACGAGCGTCAGCTGCTGAAGCAATCTGGTTGTACAATAGTGAGTACTTTTCCTCCTGAGTTGTCAGGTAAACGCGCTGCTCAATGCGATCGACATCGATGGTCTCTTCACCTGCCTCGACCGAAACGGGGTTGTTGCACCATTGCGAAGCCATTCTCCTGACATCATCATTGATTGTTGCGGAAAAAAGCATTGTTTGCCTATTCTCACGGTCAGGCATCGAGGATACGATACGCCTGACATCCGGAATAAATCCCATATCAAGCATCCGATCAGCCTCATCGATGACGAGACGCGTGCAAGCGCTCAGATTAAGCACCTTTCTACGAATAAAATCGAGTAATCGGCCAGGCGTGGCGACGATGACGTCATAATGGCGGGTGGACAACATTTCTTCCTGTTTTTTATACCCTGCGCCACCATAAACAGCAGCGATATGAAGCGGCGAGAACCCGCACAGTTTCCTGCCGTCTTTAGTGATTTGGATGACAAGTTCCCGTGTCGGTGCAATAATCAGTGCTCTGGGGTATCCAGCCGGAAACTGTTTTCTTTGTTCTTGCAGCAATCTGCAAAACAACGCTATCAGAAAAACTGCCGACTTCCCGGTGCCGGTCTGGGCTCGGCCGATTACATCAGACCCGTTAAGGGTTGGGGGCAATGCCTTTTCTTGAATAGGTGTACAATAATTGAATTTCTCCGCCGCAACCCCGCGCATGATGCGAAGATCGATAGCGAAGTCATGAAACCTGCTCTTGCCTGGAAGAGGTGTTACCTTGAAATTATCTAAGGTCCATGCAGATTTTATCGTGTGTTGACGCTTCGTTGAAGAAGGGGCCGCTCTCTCAGTGAGGGGCTCTTTTTTGGGGGAAACTGAAGTCGTATATTCAGGCGGTGAAGAGGTTTCTGGATACTCTTCAATGGAGGTGATCTGGCGGTCTTTCTTTTCAGCGAAAACGTGAACTCGACGTTTTTTATTGCGGCCCGGAGAGGCGAAGCTGCCAAACCGTTTGGTTGCAGACTTGAAAAACTTCCTGACGCGATTCACCATAGAACAAAACCTGACCGTCTACAGATCATCAGCAGACGCACCTGCAATTTTTTATTTATTGTTATGAAACTGATAAGGCTGAGAATGCCCCTGGATTATATTTTTATGCGCAACAGAATACTCTTATACAGCGATTTCGTCAGCCAGATTCTTTTCCCTGAACTTTTAATTCTTCCATGAATGACCCAAAGAGCTCTTCATATTCCGGGATGGCTTTTCGTAATATAAGACCGAAGTGGGGGATGTCCTTCGCATTAACCGTCAAATTGGCTGAATTAACCAGAGCCTGCAGGTTATAGAATGTTTTGAATTCTGGTCCAACCAGAGCATAAAAGATATACCTTCTTCGGGACATGCCCATCATGCTCATGTGCATGTGAAAACGGTTTTTTGCGAGCCCTTTTCCATTAAACTTTGAATGCATAACGATGCTTGAATAATTGAGAAACTGCATTTTTTCAAGGGCTTCCCCAGTACTTTCAGCAGTTTCTGCTCGATACCCAAGCCCGGTAAGGGCGTTTATAACTTTGCCTTGTCCATCACCTTCCGGCATCAGAACCAGGGCCTGCGGAATATCAGAAACGATTTCCTCTTCATCAAACACGCCATCCTCAAGCCATGACGTATCCGGTGGCTCAGGTGGTTTCACCTTGCGTTTACTGACATTTTTTTTGCTGGGCGAATCACCCAAGGAAATCACTTCCTCATCCATCATATCGCCGGTCAGTACGATTGGTTCTCCGCATTGGCCGCACTTGACACGAAGTCTCTTACCTGGTGCAAGATTTGTCAAACTTTTATCGAGCTTACCATTTGATTGAAACTTTTTACCACATGCATTGCAGGTTATTTCCATGTCTGTCTCTCGTTTACTTTAATCCCTGATAACTTTATTAGCATTGCCAGGCTTTCAAAGAGTTCTTCAAGGCTGTATCGTTCTAATAGCCAAAGTTACTTTCCGCCTCATCCTCTTCCATGGCAAGTCCAGAGAGTGAGGTTGTTGACTCGCCGCGGGCTGCTTTGATGTTATCGATACCACGGTTAATTTCATTACGGTGCGAACAATAAATTTCGGCAGTCTCCTCGGTAATCAAGCCCTCACTATAAAGCTCGAGTATATGTTGATCAAACGTACGCATTTCCAGAGAGGAACCAGCTTTAATCACGTTATAATAGGTTTTCTCTTCAGTCTCTCCATTCAAAATCAAATCTTTTACACGCAGACTGGTGCGTAAAATTTCCATGGCGGCAATCCGCCCGCCGCCCACACGTGGCAGCAGACGCTGGCTGACAACCCAGCGTATGGTATCCACCAGGCGATGCTTGATCTGCGGTTGTTCTTCCTGCTCGAACATACCGAGAACACGGTTCATTGTTTGACCCGCATCGATCGTATGCAGGGTGGAAAGGACAAGGTGCCCAGTTTCTGCAGCAGTCAAGCCGATTTCCATGGTTTCCCGGTCTCGCATCTCACCCACTAGAATTACCTTGGGAGCCTGTCGCAATGCTGCTCTCATGCCTGTTGCAAAGGTACTGAAATCGTTGCCAAGTTCTCTCTGATTAAATGTTGCTTTCATATGAGGATGGACATATTCAATCGGGTCTTCCAGCGTCACGATATGAACCGCACGTTCCTGGTTTATCCTGTTGAGCAATGCCGCAAGCGAGGTCGTCTTACCGGTTCCGGTGGCACCGGTGAAAAGGATAAGGCCGTTGAGATCTGAGGCCATCATGCCAAACGATCGAGGGAAGTTCATGCCCTCGATACTTGGGACTTCTGTTTCCAGCTTCCTGAGTACTGTCGTCAAGTACCCCTTTTGAGTGAATACATTTACCCTGAAGCGCGCGATATCCCCTAAAGAATAAGAAAGGTCACAGGATCCGTTGCTCACAAGATCGCTGAGCAATCGCTTGTTGTTTCCGATCAGATTCAGAGCAAATGTTTCGGACTGAAACGGGGTTAATTGTTTGACCGGCGGTTCAACATCAACCGGTACCAATACGCCTGAAGATTCTACCTGGAGCATCTTGCCAACGGTGATATTCAAATCAGAAACGTTGGGATTCGATTCCAGCATGGCGGTTATCCAATAATCAATTTCCGTCTTTTTCATTAAGTTCTCCTGAAATATTGTGCAATACCACTTGTTTTCATTGTATACTCATCCAAAAGAAAAAAGAAAGGAAAAGTAGAAAATTCCATCCAACAGCAATGGTCAAGGGTTCTTTACGGCCCATTTCTCATCACAAAAAGGTGAAATCAGATGACATCCCCACTCCGAAGTGACACAACCACCCAAGGAAGACGAATGGCAGGCGCCCGAAGTCTCTGGAGGGCAAACGGCATGAGAGAGGAACAAATCGGCAAACCAATCATCGGTATTGCCAATTCCTTCACTCAATTTGTACCCGGTCATGTTCACCTTCACGATATCGGACAGCATTTGAAAAAAATCATTGCCGACAGAGGCTGTTTTGCCGCTGAATTCAACACCATTGCCATTGACGACGGCATCGCCATGGGCCATGACGGCATGCTCTATTCCCTGCCTTCACGTGACCTTATTGCTGATAGCATCGAGTATATGTGCAACGCCCATACGGTAGATGCCATGATCTGCATCTCTAACTGTGACAAAATTACACCTGGTATGCTGATGGCAGCAATGCGTCTTA
>JABDPQ010000583.1 GCA_013042695.1 Desulfobacterales bacterium
GTAAGTAAGAGGCAATAAGGAGAACTCAATGGGCAAATAGATAAGTATTGCTGTTGCTCTAGAAGTGTGCTGATGAACGCTTTTTCCGGCTCAAGAAAAAACAGGAAAGAGTGGTCATCTTCAATCCAGTTGCCGATAAAGGTGGGTTCCGGAAATGCATGATTATCGGAGACAATACCGTTTAGACAATAGATTGTCAGAATAGTATGGGGAAACAAAAACGGTAATGGTCTCACGTAACACCTGAATTCACTGCAATTTGAAGACGAAATAGTGGTGTTCTTGAATACTTTTGTATTTTCTAACAGTTTATTGCACAATGAACAATCTGATCTTAGAGATAGCGGGGTAAATCTACCAGATTACATGCAGCCCTATTTCATCCTGGTAATATCACCCACTTGTTATGTACAATACTGCTGACCCCTACTTCACAGGAGGAAAACCGAAATGTCGTTTACAATACTCTGGTGGCACTGGCTGATCTTTGGAATGCTTCTGGTCTTAATAGAAATGCTGATACCGAGCTTCACGCTGTTCTGGTTTGGACTGGCGGCTTTTCTGGTTGCCTTACTGCTCTTTTTCATTCCGGATCTGGCATTGAGCCTGCAGTTGATCTGCTGGTCAATCGGCAGTATTATCTGTACCATACTCTGGTTTAAATATTTCAAACCTACGATGACGGACCGCACCAAAGCAGGCATTACCCGGGAGGCTGTGACCGGCGAAACCGGCATTGTCATCAAGCCGCCTCATGGAGACATTCGAGGAGTCGTCCGGTTTTCAATGCCCCTGCTGGGCTCAGATGAATGGGAGTTTATGAGTCATGAAGCATGCGCTGTCGGAGACCGGGTTGAGGTGGTCGACGTTTCGGGAAACAGGCTTGTGGTAAAACTTAAGAATTCTTGAATTTCAATTTCATTAACGGAGGATCGATCATGGAATATGGCGTTATTGTTACAATGGTTTTTGCCTTATTGGTTATTCTGACGCTGTTTAAGGGGGTACGCCTGGTTCCTCAGGGGTTTAAATGGGTAGTGCAGCGCCTGGGGAAGTATCATTCAACGCTTTCTCCCGGCCTCAATATAATTATCCCGTTTTTCGACAATGTTGCCTATAGAGTAACAACCAAGGACATCGTACTTGATATCCCCAGCCAGGAGGTCATTACCAAAGATAATGTCGTGATCATCGCCAATGCTGTTGCCTTTATTAATATCGTTCATCCTGAAAAGGCAGTTTATGGCGTCGAAAATTACATTATAGCCATCCAGAACCTGGTACAGACATCCCTTCGTTCAATTGTTGGCGAAATGCAGCTTGACGATGCCCTTTCCAGCCGTGAAATGATCAAGGCCAAATTAAAAACCTCAATTTCAGACGATATCTCCGATTGGGGAATAACCTTGAAGACCGTAGAAATTCAAGACATCAACCCGAGCTCAACCATGCAAACGGCAATGGAGGAGCAGGCCGCAGCAGAACGACAGCGCCGGGCAACAGTGACCAGGGCAGATGGTGAAAAACAGGCGGCTATCCTTGAAGCAGAAGGACGTTTCGAAGCATCAAAAAAAGATGCCCAGGCCAAGATTGTACTTGCAGATGCAAGCCAGCAGGCCATCGAAAAAGTAACCCTGGCAATCAAAGATCAGGAATTGCCCGTCATGTATTTGCTGGGTGAAAAATATATTGAGAGCATCAAAGCAATCGCCTCCAGCGACAATGGCAAGACCATTATATTGCCCGCTGATATACCAGCAGCAGTGCGAGGAATTATGGGAGGATTGTCCAAATAGTTCAGCGAAGACGCGACATCTTGAAAAACAGCCGAGCTGATACCGTTAAGAACCGTAACTTCTTGGCTGTTTTTTTCTCTGCTTCATTCTCACCTATCCCGCTCACAGATGTCTTTTTTCACAAGACATGGTAGATTGACTCTGTCAAATTAGCCATTTCTTAGAACTCTTTATCGCTCTAAGATATTTCCGCTGACTACCAATTATGACCAGGAAATTTTCTTCATGATGCGTCTGCTTCCTTCGCTCTTTCTCTATACTTCCCTGTTTGCTGCTGCCCTGGCTGGAAATGCACAATCACAAACAGCTCATGGCTCCTCACCTATTGTACTTGGTCAATCTACTGCTTTGTCTGGACCAGCAAAAAATCTGGGACAGGAGATGAGAGCGGGTCTGCTTGCAGCTTTTGCCTTTATTAACGACAGAGGCGGTGTCAAAGGAAAAGAAGTGCACCTGGTCAGTCTTGATGATGGTTACGAACCGGATAAAGCAGTTAGTAACACCGTTA
>JABDPQ010000184.1 GCA_013042695.1 Desulfobacterales bacterium
ATAAAGCATTGTGTAAAATTCCAGCCAACACCCCGGTTCTCATTACTGGAGCAACAGGTTTTACGGGAATCGTACTGACGAGAAAACTCGTAGAATGCGGGTTGAAGGTCAGTGCTGTTGCCAGGGAAAGTTCAAACTTAAATCCATTGAAAGATCTTGACATTTCCTGGTTTCGAGGAGATGTCTTCGATGAAAAGATCATGAAAGAAGCCTTGATTGGGCAGCAGTACGTCTTCCATGTTGCGGCCGCTTTCAGGGAGGCGAAAAGCACGGAAAAAGATTATTGGAATGTCCATGTCGGATCAACTCAAATTATTGCAAAAGAGGTTATAAAAGATCCTGAATTTAAGAGATACATCCATATTTCCACCATTGGAGTGCATGGCCATATTGAAGACCCACCTGCTACGGAGGAGTACCGATTTGCTCCAGGTGACGGATATCAGAAAACAAAACTTCAGGCTGAAGAGTGGCTGGTCGATTTTGCCTCTAAGAATCAGTTATCATATACAATTATCAGACCGGCGGCAATCTACGGACCTGGTGACAAGCGCTTGCTCAAATTATTCAAGATGGCATTAAAACCCTATTTTCCGCTTCTTGGTAAGGGTAATTGCATGTACCACCTTGTTCATGTGGATGATTTAACCAACTCCTTCATCATTGCCGCCACTCATCCTGACGCTGAGGGAGAAACAATTATCTCGGGTGCGGAAGAACCAATCGCTATTGCAGGGATTGCCCGAATTGTGGCTAACCATTTTGGAAAAACAAGCAAAGTGATCAGATTGCCTATCGGGCCGTTTTTCCTGCTTGCCGATATATGTGAATTGCTCTGCAAACCACTGAAAATAGAGCCACCCATTTACAGGCGAAGGGTCGCGTTTTATTCGAAAGATCGACATTTTTATATATCAAAAATGAAAAATGTATTGGGATATTCGCCAAGACACTCAAACAATGATGGCATAATTGAAACGGCTGAATGGTATGTCGAACAAGGGTGGTTGATAAAATGAAAACTGTGACTCTGACGATGTTCTCATCACCCCCAGAATTAAGCCACAGTCTTATAAGGCCAGGCACGGCATGATACCATGCATCATTTAAAGAGGTAAAAGAAATCATGCTTGGTACTAAAAAGAGGCTTTCGCGTGGCACCTGATCAGTTTATTTAACCTATGTTGCTATTAATTCAGCGTCTATTATCCAGCATTAATTTACCTTGGTTGAGAATCATGCTAAGCACACAAAAGTTTATGAGGTTTTCATGAAGAGTATTACCATTTTAGGTAACAATTCCGGCCGTAATGCCGGTGATAACGCTATCTTGGGTAACTTGTTGGATGACTTTGCATTAAAGCGCTCTGACATTGAGTTTAAAATCCCGACTTTGAGCACTAATTTTGTGAAAAAGAGTTTTGGACATCATTTAGTTAAGCCTATTGGTCTTATGCCGTGGAATCTGGCATTGAAGAATCTTGGTTGGCCACTTTTTCGTGCCATGACCGATACCAAAATGGTATTAATTACCGACAATATTTTGTTCGATCGTAAATTCCATAATCCGTTTGTCAACAACTTGAAATCCATAGCTCTTTTTGCGCCATTTTGTAAAAAAAAGAAGATTCCCATTGTCTTCTATAATTCATCCATTGGGCCCATTGATCATGAAGTGGGCAGAGTCGCCCTGCAGAAAGTGCTTGATGTCTCACCGCTGGTCATTACCAGGGACGAACAGACAAAGAAACTAATCGAGGACAATAACCTCAGCCATCCTGAGATTGTTATTCATGCAGATTGTGCTTTGAATACCCAAGTACCTTCCCCTCAGCGCCTTAACGAGATAATTGCCAAGGAATCTCTTTTTTCTAATACCAAAGGAACAATTGGATTTAATGTTAATGCATACATTGATAATTGGAGTGAGACAGGGACATTAAATCGAGAAAATTTTTGTGCTGTTATTGCTGGAACAGCCGATGACCTGATCGAAAAGCTCGATGTCGATATTTTGTTCACCGTCAGCCAAATTATGGATATGAAGGTGACTCTGGAATGTGTTCAGCAGAGCCGCTATCAGTCACGAATAAAAGTCGTGGGCAATTGCGATTACACCTATCAGGAATTAACTGGTTTGTTAAGTAAAGTTGATGTTCATGCCGGTTTGCGCACTCATACCCTGATTTTTTGTTCCGCTGTTGGTACACCAGCAATTTCAATTAATGCGTATCCAAAGAGCGCCGGATTTTTAAAAACAATCGGCATGGGCGACTGGGCCATAGATTTTGCAGATTTATCCATAGAAAACCTGTCAACCATTATGACGAAGTGCTGGGAAGAACGTCATAGTTTAGCTAAAAATATGGCACCTGTTGTTGAACTCGAAAAGAAAAAATCACGTGATAGTGTAGATATGGTAAGTAAAATTCTTGACTCATTATAACCACTCATAATGAAAGCTGAACAGATGGTTCGGAGATTTATTAATAAAAAATACTAGTCATGTCAATGCCGTCAGAAATAAAGGACATATCTAAATTGATTATTTATCCTCTTTTGCAAATAAACGGATGAAAAAAAAAATATCTAGGCGGACTATATTTGCAAAGGTAATAATCAGTGGTTGTTTTTTCTGGATATTATTCTCCTTTGTTCAAACCGATCAGTTTCTAAAAGTTGCTTCGCGTATCAATTGGTTCTATCTTACATTCTCTTTTATACTCATTCCCGTCATGTTGATTGTCAGTAGTTTGAAGTGGAAAATGATTCTTGATCTGCACGAGAAAAAAATTCCATTTTTCCAATTAATCAGGATATATTTGATAGGTTATTTTTTTTCAAATTTGTTGCCTTCTACTGTTGGTGGGGATGTCGTTCGATCATATTACAGTGGGAAAATAATCAACAACCAATCTTTTTCAGCCATTGCTATCTTTATCGAACGATTCTCAGGTATTTTTATCCTTCTTTTTTTAGTTGTTATCTCGCCGTTGTTAAACCTTGATCTCTACAAAAGTCCTTATATTTATATCCCGAGCATTGTTTCAATCGTCCTGATCCTTATAACCTTTTGGATATGGAGGGCACAACAACCTTTGGAGCTGCTCCATCAACTTGCCCGAGTAATCTTCTCCTTTTTGTATAAATCAGCTTCTCTTCCAGGTCTTACAGGGTTTACATCGATTATCAAGGTATTGGAAAAATTATATCAGAATATCTACCGGCGGACGGAAAAGCTCCATAATGAACTGAAAACTTCTGTTAATACCATCAAACAAGACAGGTCTCTTTTATTTAAAATCATCTCTATAACGATTCTTTTTTATCTGTTTACCTGGCTCAATGTCTATGTGGCTTTCATGGCGTTTGGTATCAAACCAGGATTTCTCAGTACCTGCGCTCTTGTCCCGACGGCCCTGTTTATGGCTCAGGTGCCAGTGACTATCTTGGGTAATATGGGATTCTTTGAATCAGTTTTTGTTTTATATTTTCTGTTAATTGGTATACCCGGAGCTGAAACATTGGCCATGGGTTTATTGCTTCGACTTAAAATGCTAACTATTGGTGGCGTAGGTTACCTGGTGTATCTGTCATACAGCCATGAAAAGTATATAGGAGAAGAAATTGATCAATTTGATCGATCCGTCCAGTAAAGAAATCTGGTATCGGATTAATGTAGGTGACCAGGGTCCAAAATTGGCAAAAGAAAATCTTAAAGCTCTTTTTGTCATTGACACTTAAATTTCCTCAACCTGATGCATAGAACTATGCCTGAAAAAATTACAGGAGCCATTCAAGAACAACTTGCACAACCAGGGAGTTCTTTTAGAAAATACCAACAATCGGTGGTTGGTAACACGAGGTTCATTGATCTAATGTTGTATGAGGTTATTAACCTCGTTTGTATGTCATTGCCGTCATTACCTAAAAGGTTCGGGTACCGTTGGCGTCGAATTGGCTTGTCGATAATCTCTGATCACATAGGTGAAAATGTACAGATAGGGCCTAACAACTCATTTTTACAGCCTAAAAAATTACATTTGAAAGATAATGTAGAGACAGGAAATGATGTAACTTTTGGTATAAAAATAACAGGTGGCGGTATTATTCTAAGAGAAAATGTTACTATTGGCGATAACACAATTTTTAATTGTTCCGGTGGCACAATTACCATAGGAAGAGGAACAAAGATCCAAAACGATTGTCGTCTGGGGTCTTTAAAAGGGCTTACGGTCGGAGCTTTTTGTACAATCGGCCAGCACACTTGCATTTCTGGAGCCGGGCACACTTTCTCGGATCTGAATCGACCGATAATAAATCAACCTTTGGTTTCCAAGGGGCACACAGTAATTCAAGACGGCGTTGAAATTGGGGAGAGGGTTACTATTTTAGATGGAATTTTTATTGGCAGTAAAAGTAAGATAGTCAATGATTCATTGGTGATAAAAGATATTCCTCCTGAATCTCAAGTATCCGGCATTCCCGCCAGAAGCTGTTTCTAAAAGAGTATTGAGAAAATGCAGCATTATTATTACAGCTTTCTGCGTTGGTGTCCGGGCGCTCTTGGCTTGTTGCTAAGGCAAAAACTCTATCCGCGTCTCTTCGGTAAATGTGGACACAGTGTATTGTTTGGCCGCTTTGTAGATCTTGTCCACCCGCAAAGAATCAGTCTAGGTGACCGAGTCATTGTTAGTGATAATGTCATATTGGATGCGAGCGGTTACCAAGGAGCTAACCATACGATTCTTATTGATCACGATGTGTTTATTGGCAAGGCAACACATTTGTATGCGAGGCAAAATGCAATCATAGTAAAATCTGGGGCCAATATAGGAAGTAGCTGTAATATTGTAGCCAATTTGCCACTAACGATCGACAAAAACGTTCTCCTCGCAGCTTACTGTAATATCGGCGGAGATCAAGTCAACACGGGTCATCTTATGGCAAAAAACGAACTACACCCTATCTGTGATGCTGGAACAGTGGTGGAAGAAGGTTGTTGGCTTGGCGTAAGGGTTGAATTGAAGTCGGGGGCTCATGTACACAAAGAATCAATAGTAGGGGCTCACGCTATTGTTACAGGAGAAATACCTGCGTGGGCTATTGCCATAGGACGGCCTGCCAAAATAATTCGTTTCAGAAATATTTAGGAAGATATTTTTCGTTGAGGTATCACAACAAAGAGTTTCTTGGAGTTAAAATAGAGCATCATAAATCCTAGCTAATACCAGAAAATTCTGCAAAGAATTCAAACGGAGAAGAAACCCAAAACATGAAACAATTACTTTTGATACGCCATGCCAAATCCAGCTGGGCCAACCCTGATCTTGCTGATTTTGACCGCCCCTTGAACAAAAGGGGTAAGCGTGATGCCCCTTATATGGGAAAGCTTTTGGCAGCACAGGGAATTTCCCCTGAATTGATTATTACCAGCCCTGCAAAGCGAGCAAAAAGAACAGCAAAAACAATTGCGGCAAAAATAGGCTACGATGAAGGCTCTATTATTTATCGAGAAGATATCTACATGTCCGGTCTTAGCGGACTCTTAAAAGCAATTGCCTCCACTGACAATTCGATTAATTCTCTCGCTCTTGTCGGACATAACTATGCTATAACTGAGTTGGCAGAATGGCTCACTGGCAAAGTTATCGGTAATATCCCTACCTGTGGTATTGTCTCTATCGAGTTCAGAGTCCCGAGCTGGAAAAAAATCATAGAACATAGCGGAAGATTGATCTTCTTTGATTACCCGAAGCTGCATACTGTTCGGAGTAAAGGTGAATGAGCTCAGAATCAGCTGCGTTACAAGCTGAGGTACCGCCCTTTCGAAGCGTTTTACCTGGCTTAATGATTCTAAGCGTTATTTTCCTTTTTAATTTTGTTTCTCGGGTCATTATTGCACCACACTTACCGGAAATTGAACAGGACTTCGGCTTGAGCCATAATTCCTCCGGATCTTTTTTTTTATTTAGTACTTCGGGTTATTTCTTTTCTATTATCTGCTCCGGATTCGTCTCATCACGTTTGTCGCATAAAAGAACTATTGTTTTATCTTCCATTGCCAGCGGCTTTATACTCTGTTTATTATCATTTAGTTCATCGCTGATTCAGATTCGTTGGGGGCTGTTCTGCCTCGGATTGAGTGCTGGGCTTTATCTGCCTTCGGGTCTTGCCACGATTACAAAGGTATTACCGCCCACATGGTCGTCCAGGGGCATGTCACTACATGAGTTTGCCCCTAATGTCGCCATCTCTCTTTGTATTCCAGTAGCATTTTTGATTAGTGGCGGCTCTATTTCTGCCTTTATTGTTTTGATTGGCGATCATTATTATCTTGGAGTCGGTATTATCATCAGTGGGGTGTTAATGAGTTTTTCCGGGTTTCTGGCTATTGTCTATCAGGTGAGATCACAGAGTAAGAGTGTTTATATTATTTCAAAATCGTGAATTTCTACAGCCTATAATGGAAGAAAGATAAGTTACAAGAGTAATACGATAAATAACCGACATTTCATATAAAAGATGAAAAATCGAGCTACACGCTACTTTTTCTTAAAAGTATTTAGGTAGCGGTGTATCTGCGTAACCGATTAATAGATATGGACAAGTCGACACCATCAATGCCTGTTTGTCTAAAATGCATGAGTTATTTTATTACCTACGATGCTGCAAAGCCATACGGTTGTCGGGCACTTGGGTTTAAAAGCCGTCAAAACCCGGCACGTGTCGTCTATGAATCTTCCGGTATTCATTGCCAGCTGTATCGTCCAAAGGAAAAACCTCGGGCAGGTGGCGATAAAGGCCCGATTATTTCCTAAATATGAATGTATTGCATCAAGAGCATCGTGGCGGATGTAATGCATGAAAAACCGCTATATATAATAAAGACAATAACCTTTAATCAACCGATACTATTGTGAATTTATCAAAATTTGGTACTAAATTTACGGCCGAAGCTGGTATTCTTTCCCTGATGGATGATCTTGGTCGATCGCTTGCCGGTGATGACCACATGATCATGATGGGAGGTGGAAACCCAGGCCATATTCCTGCTTTTCAGGAACTAGTGAAAACGAGACTCACTGAGATTATTGCCAATGATGATATCTTTCGAGATTTGATTGGGGTATACGATCCTCCGCAAGGCAATATTCGTTTTATTGAAAGTTGTGCTGCGCTTCTCAGAAAAGAATATGGCTGGGATGTCGGACCAGAAAATATTTGTCTTACCAATGGCAGCCAAAGTGGTTTTTTTATTCTCTTCAATATGTTTGCAGGTGAATTCGAAGATGGTTCAGTCAGACAGATCAGGTTGCCTTTAGCACCTGAATATATAGGATATAATGATCTTGGTCTGCGAGAAGATTTTTTTGTCGCCAGCAAGCCACGCATCGATTATTTAGAAGACCGAATGTTCAAATACCGGGTCGATTTCGATCATCTTGAAATTGGTAAGGAGACCGGTGCAATTTGTGTGTCACGTCCAACAAATCCAACGGGAAACGTTATTACTGATGAGGAAGTTGCTCGCCTACTTGAGCTATCTAGAGAACATGATGTTCCGCTGATCCTTGATAACGCCTATGGCGTGCCTTTTCCCGGTATCATTTATTCACAGGCAACCCCGATGTGGGATCAGAACATTGTCAAATGCCTATCTCTTTCTAAAATTGGGCTTCCTGCCGCACGAACCGGAATTATTGTTGCCCGTGAAGAGATTATACAAGCTGTTTCTGCCATGAACGCTATTATGTTTCTGGCACCTGGCAGCATGGGGGCAATGCTTGCTGACCGTCTTGTTTGCAGTGGGGAAATTATTGAGTTGGGAAAAACGATGATTCGCCCATTTTACGAAGAAAAAGCTAAAAAAGCGATTACCTGTGTGCAGCGGGAGCTTGAAGGGACGCCCTACAGGGTCCATCTACCGGAAGGTTCGATGTTCCTGTGGCTTTGGTTTGAAAATTTGCCGATAAGCAGCCTGGGATTATATGAACGTCTTAAAAAGCATGGCGTACTTGTGGTATCAGGGCACTATTTTTTTCCGGGGCTTCGACTGAAGTGGAAGCATACCAGAGAATGTATCAGACTGACTTACTCACAGAATGATTCCGATGTGGCGCGAGGAATCAAGGTAATCGGTGAGGAGATTAAACGGATTTATCAGGACGGATAAACACAGATTGGAGAACGGGGGTATTTCCTGATATGAAGAAAACACACTATGCAGCCATAGTTTTTATCATGCTTTGTCTAAATCCACCACCGATCGTTATGGCTGAATGTATTCAAGGCGATTGCATTAATGGAACTGGAGTTTTTCAAGGAGCAGACGGCCGCAGGTATGAAGGAACATTTTTGCGCGGTATGATTGCGGGCACTGGAGAATTGCGCTATGCAGATGGTACTGTCTACAAGGGATCGTTTAAAAATGGCAAATTCAACGGCAAAGGTATCCTCATCGGTAGCAATGGCAGACGCTATGAAGGAGATTTTGTAGATGGTGTAATCGACGGTCAGGGAGCTTTGAGCACAGCCTCTGGGCTGCAGTATCGTGGGGATTTCAGCTTGGGGCAGTTTCATGGGAAAGGGGTCTTGTTTTTCCCTGACGGTAGGGAATACAAGGGTGATTTCCGCTTAAATATGATTGACGGTGAAGGTCGACTCGTCTATGTCGATGGCAGTTGGTACGAAGGCTTTTTTCGCAGTGGAAAACCGCAGGGCAGCGGGGTACGGTCATATCGGGATGGGTCTGTTTACAGGGGTGAATTTTCAGGTGACGTACGCCAGGGAGCCGGCGTTTTAGAATCGTCATCCGGCGACGTCTATAACGGTACCTTTGAAGGTGACCTCTACTCTGGAACCGGTACGCTGGAATATAGTGATGGACGAAAATATGTCGGTGAATTTCAAGATGGCCTGAGATCTGGATATGGTGAATTATCCTACGTTGATGGTTCCCGTTATACAGGAAATTTCATCGACGATTTTCCTGAGGGGCAAGGCGTCCTGAACTACCCTGATGGCAGCAGTTATACGGGGCATTTTCATCGAGGGAAAATGCATGGGTCAGGCGAATACGAATACGCCGATGGTTCTCGTTATGAAGGCAATTTTTATGATGGTAAGCTGCATGGTGCAGGCGCTATGTATTATGTGGATGGTCGTGTCTTTCAAGGAGAATTTAAAAAAGGACAGCCCATAGAACAAGTCGTACCTGTTGAAGAAAAAACAACAGTAGTAATTGCAGAAACATCAGAATCCCAAGAGGTTGCAGGTGACACCATAGGTGAAAAAAAATCTTCAGATGAGACCGATGACCTCACTTCTCTGGACACTCTTTCAAGTCAACCTTTAGCACAAGGTGTTCAATCAAACGATCTTGTTGAACAAGACGGCAGGATTCGTTTAGCAGCAGGTAAAACTCCTGTTACCGGAACAGTAGAATTCATCTATCCGGATGGAACGCGCTACAAGGGTGACGTTCGTAACGGTCTGATGCATGGCCGTGGAGAAATCTTCTTTGTCAATGGAGACACATACGAGGGAGATCTAGAGGAAGGGATTATTAACGGTGCAGGAACATATCGTTATCAGGATGGCAGATTATACAGCGGCCAGTTCAGGAGCGGTAAGCGTGAAGGAAGCGGCAGCTTCACCTATATAGACGGAACTGAATTTTCAGGACAATTCAAAAATGACTATTTCCATGGTGAAGGGGCATATGAGTTTGCCGACGGCAGTCGCTATACGGGGCAATTCCGAAATGGCAGTTTTAACGGCAAGGGAACCTTGGTATACAGCGATGGGTCAGTATACAATGGTACTTTCAAAGATGATCTTCCCCACGGTGAGGGTACGCTTGTATCAGCCGATGGCAGCAGGTATGTTGGAAGTTTTTCTGCCGGCAAAAGAAATGGCTTTGGCACTTTTACTCAAGCAGGCGGCGGAGTATATGAGGGAAAGTTTGTAAATGATACGTTTGACGACAGTAATTGAGATGAATTAGCACCAATGGCCTTGTATCCCCACAGCGGCTGCTATATGGTGCCAGAGTAAATTGAGATGTCTTGAGAACATCGGGGCTCGCTCTGGTATGATCAAAGTCATTGCACCGACAACTACGAGTTGTTGTCTAAGCTATAGTATTATTAATAAAATGCCTGGAGCTTGATCATGAGGTGGAGCTACAAAACAGTCCATTTCGAGTTGAAAAAAGAGGGTCTACTCGGTGCCGGATTTCTTGATGAAACTGAGATAGAACAAGAACTCAATGATTTTGGCCGCAGCGGCTGGGAGTTGATCTCTGTTTTAGAGGTTCAAGACGGTATTATTGCCTTCTTCAAGCAGCCGGTTGAACGCCCTTCTTCGTATCATCATTGGACGGAGGAACCTGAAGAGAAGAGCTCAGAAAACTCCTTTGAAGAAGAGAAGACAGAAGTGAGTTCTTTTGATTCTGATGAGGATATAGTTCATGAAACAGCTGAAGACCCCGAAGACCTCGATGAGGCTGAAGCGATCGACGAACCACCTGAAAATCATGGTATAGGAGCGATTAAAATTGAATAGTTCTTTACTGGCTATTAATAATAACAGGATTGCCTTTTTTGTAGAAGATGATCTTAGGGACTGGATTATCAAGATTCGGCGTCATGTTCACCAGTATCCGGAACTTTCCTCAGAAGAATTTAAAACCGCTGCTTATATTCAAGAACAGCTGAAAATTCGAGGTATTGCCTCATCTGGAGGAATCTGCGGTAACGCTGTAATCGTTGAGCTTGGTAAGCATAATCCAAAATCACCCTGTGTGGCCTTGCGGGCAGATATGGATGCGCTGCCTGTCAATGAAGAGACTGGTCTGCCTTTTGCGTCCAATCACCCAGGGATAATGCATGCCTGCGGGCATGACGGACATGTCGCCATGCTCATGGGAGCTGCTGTACTGCTGGACAGGGCAGGGAAGCTGCCCGGTCGCATTAAGTTGATATTTCAACCCTCAGAAGAACTTGGCAACGGTGCATCAATGCTGGTGAATGACGGTATCGTCGACGATGTTGATGCTATATTTTCCGGCCATATCGATATACATTTTAAAACGGGAGAAATTACGGTCAATCAGGGAATTATCTGTGCTTACTCAGACCCGTTCACTATCAGCATTCGTGGCAGAGGTGGTCACGCAGCCAGGCCGCATGAGGCGACCGATGCAATCGTTGCCGCTTCGAGTTTGGTGACCATTATCCAGACGTTGGTTTCTCGAGAAGTGGATCCGAACAAAGCAGAAGTCATTACTATAGGGAGTTTCCATGCTGGTACGCTCCACAATGTTATAGCCAGTGAAGCACTGCTCCAAGGAACAGTAAGGTCAATCGACGAAATCACTCGATTGAGGACCATAGACGGATTGAAAAGAATCGTTCAATCAATTGAGACGATGTACGACGTCTATGCAGATCTTGTTTTTGAAGAAGGGCTGCCGGCTGTCATTAACAGTAAACGAGCTGCTGAAATTGCCGCGATTGCAGCCAAAGACGTTGTTCCTGCAGATAAAGTTATTTCACAAGGCTTTCCAAGTCTTGGCGGTGAGGATTTCTCTTTTTATCTTCAGCGTCTCGAGGGATGCATGGTTCGATTTGGTGCGGCGTTACCAACAGAAAAAGCTCCAGCGCACAGCAGCGGGTTCGACTTCGACGAAAATTGTCTTGAACTTGGCTCCCGCTGGCTGGCCTCAACAGCTCTGCGCTGGCTCGAACAGGGGAAAACTCAATCGTGATTTCTGGAGACCACGAGAAATAGCACGTGCTACAGAGGCACAAATGTAGCGAAAAATTTACCATCGGTTCAATGATTTTAAAGAAGTCATTGCTACTATCCATAAAGGATTTGTGAAATGAGCAAGCACAGTAAGGCTATCGTTGCATCAGGCCACGACCTGGTAGGCGAGGCTGCAGGGCAGATT
>JABDPQ010000588.1 GCA_013042695.1 Desulfobacterales bacterium
TTTCTTCCGCCGACCGAAGTGCAAGGCGCAAGGTTACAAAAAACCTTGCTGGCTGAGGGGTGTAGTATCGCTGATGCAGTAATTTTTCACTCCGTGGTTGGCATTCGAAGCATTATTGGTTCTCAGGTTGTCATGCGCGACACGGTAATGATGGGGGCTGATTATTATGAAACCGATGATCAACGTTCTGAAAATAGGCAATTGGGCCGCCCCGATATAGGTATAGGTAGCGGCTCAATTATTGAGAGTGCAATCCTTGACAAGAAGGTCCGGATAGGCCGCAATGTCAAAATTCGCCATCTGTCGGACCGACCCGATTCGGAAGAAGAAAACTGGGCAGTGCGGGATGGTTTGGTTGTCGTTCCTAAGAGTGCGATCATTCCCGATGACACAGTGATCTGATACAGACACGCCAGGTAGTCTTTTGATAGCAAACAAATCAACTATTCAATCCAAAGAGGATTTGCAACCATGGAAGTAGTTCCTGAATACACGCGGTATCTTAACCACTTGGCAAAAGAGTACCCGTCCATGGAAGCTGTAGCTGAGGCCATCATCAACTTGCAGGCCCAACTCAATCTACCAAAGGGTACAGAGCATTTTATATCCGATATTCACGGTGAATTTGAAACCTTCTGCAACGTGGTGAGCCATGCTTCCGGTGCAATTAAGCGCAAGATATCGGAGATTTTTAAACACACTTTGTCTGAGGCAGAGAAAATTACTCTGGGTGCCCTTATCTATAATCCTGAAACCAATCTGGGGGCCATGCTGCCCGCAGCGAATGACCGGAAACAGTGGTATCAAGATACCCTGTTGCGCTTGATACACGTATTGCGTGCAGTTTCATCGAAATACCCACGCTCAAGAGTTCAGAAGTTGATCGAGGGTCGATTTGAGGGTCTGGTAGAAGAACTGCTCTACGAAAAAGAAGAGTTAACGGATAAGTGTGATTACTATCAAGCTTTGATTGATACAATTATCTCCACTGGCCATGCCAAAGCCTTGATTGTTGTTGTCGCCAAAGCCATTCAGTGCCTGGCAATTGATCACCTGCACGTTGTCGGTGATATCTATGATCGCGGTCCCGGGGCGCATCTCATCCTGAATAGATTGATGGACTATCACAGCGTCGACATTCAATGGGGCAATCATGATATATTGTGGATGGGAGCGGCAAGCGGCAGTGAAGCCTGCATTGCCAATGTTATTCGGATCTCCCTACGCCATGCCAATATGGAGACTTTGGAAAACGGTTACGCGGTGAGTCTGCTGCCGTTGGCTTCCTTTGCAATCGAAGCGTATGGTGATGACCCCTGTGAAATTTTTATGCCAAAGGAGTTCAATCTGTTAGATGATTCAGAGGGAGAGCGCAAACTGATGGCTCAAATGCAAAAAGCCATCGCCATTATACAATTTAAGCTGGAAGGCCAGATCATCAGGCGTCGACCGGAATACGGCCTTGAGGATCGTCTACTCCTTGATAAAATTGACCTCGAACAGGGAACTGTAAGGATAGGTAGAGACCTCTATCCATTGCTTGACACCCGGTTTCATACCGTCAAAGCCCAAGACCCATATGAATTAACACCTTCTGAACAACATGTGATGGCGCGGTTGAAAGTAGCATTTCTGAGTAGTGAGAAATTGCAGCAGCATGCACGCTTTCTTTTTGCCAACGGCAGCATGTTTAAAACCTACAATGGAAATTTGCTGTACCATGGCTGCGTCCCCATGAATGACGACGGTTCCTTCAAATCACTGAACCTGTATCAAACAGCATCAGCTGGGAAGGATCTGATGGAAAAAATGCATCGTTTGGCCCGGCAGGGCTTTTTTACTACCGCCGATATCACGAAAAAACAAACTGGATTGGATGCCATGTGGTACTTGTGGTGCGGCCCCTGTTCGCCTCTTTTTGGAAAGGAAAAGATGGCAACCTTTGAGCAGTATTTCATTGAAGATAAATCCACCCATAAAGAGCCGCGAAATATTTACTATACCTTGCGGGATGACGAAGCAACGGTTCGTCGAATCTTAGAGACATTTGGATTAAACCCAGATGACGGACATGTTATTAATGGGCATGTACCGGTGATCGTCAAAAAAAAGGAGCGCCCATTGAAAGCCGGCGGAAAACTGATCGTCATTGACGGTGGTTTTGCCCGAGCCTACCAGCATAAGACAGGTATTGCCGGCTATACACTGGTTTCCAATTCATGGGGACTGCTGCTGGCTACACACCAGCGCAACAAGACAGACCATTCTACCGAAATGGACATGCACGATATCGACTGCACTGCGGAGATCGTCGAAAACAAGCGTCATCGGCTTCGCATTAGAGACACCGACATGGGTCGAGAAATTATGCTCCGGATCGAAGAACTGACGGCTCTACATGATGCTTATCAGGAGGGAGTGATTGAGCGAGAGTTGGACTACAATGCAAGGGGGAAACTTTGAGCACTACAAACATATTGAGTGATTTTGATCAATACCTGATGGGAGAGGGAAGCCACGAGCGCACCTACGAAAAAATGGGAGCACACCTCTGTGAAATTAACGGTGAGAAAGGTGTCCACTTTGCCGTCTGGGCACCAAACGCTCAGCAAGTCTACCTCATTGGTGAGTTCAACCAGTGGCATGGGAAAAGTCATCCACTCAACTCAAGTGACAGCGGCATCTGGACGCTTTTTGTGCCAGGCTTAGCCAATTATGCAGTATATAAATATCGAGTTCTGAGCAAGTCAGGAGAGAGCTTTGACAAGGCCGATCCGTATGGTTTTGTCATGGAGCTGCGTCCTCGGACCGCCTCCGTGGTCACAGATCTTGACAGCTATAAATGGACTGATGATGAATGGGTCAAGCAACGGGCCAAACAACAATCGCTGAACCGACCTATATCCATTTATGAGGTGCATCTGAGTTCCTGGCGCAAGGAGCCGGATAAAAAGTGGGGCTCTCGCTATCTAACCTACCGTGAGCTGGCCGATGAACTGATTCCCTATGTGGTTGGGATGGGCTACACTCACCTTGAATTGCTTCCCATTGCAGAGCATCCTTTTGATGCTTCTTGGGGCTATCAGGTGTTGGGCTTTTACGCTCCCACCAGCCGGTTTGGCACCCCTGAAGATCTGATGTATTTTATCGACCAATGTCACCAGCACCAATTGGGTGTAATCCTGGATTGGGTTCCAGCCCACTTCCCCAAGGACGGGGCTGGGCTGAACTTTTTTGACGGAACACATCCCTATGCTCACACTGATCCCCGTCAGGGGGAACACCAGGATTGGGGAACCATGATCTTTAACTACGGGCGCAACGAGGTCAGATCTTTTCTCATCTCTAACGCTCTGTTCTGGATTGATAAATACCATTTTGACGGTTTGCGCGTCGATGCTGTCGCTTCTATGCTTTACCTGGACTACTCACGGAAAGAGGGACAGTGGCTTCCTAATCAGTATGGGGGGCGGGAAAATCTGGAAGCTATTAGTTTTTTACGCAAAATGAACGAGGTAGTCCACGGGGTATTCCCAGGAGTTCTGACCATGGCAGAGGAGTCGACCGCATGGCCTATGGTTTCACGGCCTACCTACACAGGTGGTCTTGGCTTCAGCCTCAAATGGAATATGGGTTGGATGCACGATACGCTCGGATATATGAGCAAAGATCCGATCCATCGAAAGTATCATCAGAACGATATGACCTTTGGCCTGCTCTATGCGTTCAATGAAAATTTCATCTTACCTCTGTCCCACGACGAAGTTGTGCATGGCAAAGGAGCACTGCTGACAAAAATGGCAGGGGACGAATGGCAGAAATTTGCCAACTTGCGCGCTTACTATGGCTTTATGTGGGCCCATCCGGGGAAAAAACTGTTGTTCATGGGTTGTGAATTTGGTCAGTGGCAAGAATGGAACTTCAACACCAGTCTGGAATGGGCTGCACTCGAGGCTCCCAATCACCAGGGCTTGCAACGATCGATTCAGGATTTAAACCGACTCTATAAAAATGAACCAGCGCTGTATGAAAACGACTTTGAACAAGATGGTTTTGAGTGGATCGACGCCAGCGACACTGATAACAATGTCTTGTCATTTATCCGAAAAGCCAAATCCAGTGATGAATTTCTCATAATTGTCTCTAACTTTACACCGGTTCCCTGGAATAATTATCGTATTGGTGTACCTAAGCCCGGATACTATCATGAAATTTTCAATAGTGATTCTGAGAACTACAGGGGAAGTAACGTAGGCAATGATGGGGGGCAGGCTACCAATTCGACTCAAATGCATGGGCATCCACAGTCTTTATCGCTTAAATTGCCGCCGTTAGCTACAATAATGCTAAAGTTAGAAATTTGAAATTCAGCCCTTAATCAAAAAAAGAAGACGATACCGATTCGCTTGAAGAAAATTTTGGGTAAAGAAAAAAGATACATCCACATTAGACCGGCTTAATAGTGGTCCCCTCTGACGCCTTACACACATTAAGCTGGGGCTGAACGTTCATTTTTTTTCTGTAGCCAACTCCCACGTCATGTATGAATTCCTGTTCTCTGCCTTTTTCAACCAGAGCAATAGCACATCCTGCAAACCCTGCTCCTGTCATTCTTGCTCCCAGACATGCCTGGTGCTCCATGGCACACTCCACCATGACATTCAGAGCATCCCCGGAGACCTCAAAATCATCGCGCAAACTGAGATGGCTGTCGTACATCAACTTACCAAGCCGGGCACCATCAT
>JABDPQ010000589.1 GCA_013042695.1 Desulfobacterales bacterium
GTAAGGGAAGGCAATTATTCATATTCTAATTAATATGAGAGGTACTGATAGATGATGTTTCCCCTGAACACCTCCAGTCTGCCGAGCAGTTAGATAATCAAAGATTCTTCCTGAGAACTTTTTTCAATGTATTATCAAATATTTGAACGTTGCCAATGGGCACCTCTTTTGTCAACCATTTGACGGGTTGGGCAAATTACAGGAACAAGATTCAATATAATCAACACTCTTGAGATTATGATTGCTAGTTCAAACATGGTGCCCGCTTTTGCTGTTGTAAAACATCCCTATATAATCGACAACTGGTAGTGTGCAGAAAATTCTGCACACTATCTCCCGACGCCGCTGGTCGGCTCCGCCGGAATCTTATCATGCCGTAGTATTTCATGATCAGGTATTTTTCAGGTAGGCTTCAAATACGGGCAGTGCCGGCATACCATCAGCCGTGGTAACTCCCTCGAGCCATCCGCGATAAATTTCCGGATGATTTTTCAGATATTTCATGCCCGCTTCGGCATGTTTCAACTGTTTGTCGTTGTGCAGCATGAGAGATATCTGGTTAATCATCGAAATGGGGAAAACATAGTTTCTGAGGAGACGGGCGACATTGGGCATTTCCTTGTCAAACCCTTGGTGGATGTTGGTGTATACCGTGGCGGTACCATCATTGGCACCGAACGTTTCGGCCGTTGATCCGGTGAGATACTTCATATCGATAAAGTCGTTCATGTAGTGGGGCGACCAGCCGAGAAAAACAACCCACTTCTGCTCTTGGCTCAACATCTTCACTTCGGAAAGCATAATCGGCTCACTGGTTGCAACGAGTTCGAAGTCGCCCAGACCGAATTGATCAGTATCAATCATGGAGCGAATGATCATGTTGCCGTCATTGCCGGGCTCGATACCGTAAATTTTATTATCGAGCTTATCGGCATACTTGGCGATATCGGTAAAATCCTTCAAACCACCATCGACAACATAGGATGGCGCGGCCAGAGTATATTTTGCGCCCTCCATATTGGCAACGTACTTAACCACGGTACCCTTATCAAAAAACTTATTGGCAATGCTTTCCATGGAGGGCATCCAGTTTCCCAGGAAGATATCGGCATCACCAGTATCCAGGGCTTGGTAAACAATTGGTACCGACAGGTTGTCGCTTGTCGCCTTATATCCCAGACTATTGAGGATATTTTTGACCAACTCGGTTTTTACCGTGACACCAGTCCAGACCACATTGGCGATTTTAATTTCTCTGGCTGCAAGTGCGGGATGAGGAAAATTTAAAACGGCGGCCAGCAGAATGAACGCGATAAGGTTTCTTTTTTGTACTTGCATGATTTCTCCTATTTAATGATTCTTGGTTCAAGACCTTGTCCTACACCGCTCGTTTCTCTAGTCGACCCATGTGCGAGGTGTATGAATATATTTCCTCTGAAAGTCTACCACCACTTCTCAGACAGAGCAGGATCGGCAAACGAATCGTATCAACAGTCCATATGGCCGATCAAGAAGGACACGATCACGACGGTCGTTTCCTTTCTCCTTTTAGTCAAACGCTGAACCAGGACAAGCCTTCGGGATTACAATTTTGAGAGATATTTATGTTTCCCGAAGCAGCTTCCTTCCATGCGCCATTGAGAAACATTTTCCTATAGCACTGCTCATTATTTTTCGACCTCCCGTGTATGCCGATAAAATTTTGCATCGGACGGTCGTTCCGGGGTATTGCCAAGGATTAGATCGGCGGCTTTTTCTGCCACCATCATGACCGGCGCGTAGATATTACCGTTAGTTATAGATGGAAAGACAGAAGCATCAACGATACGAAGATTTTCGACCCCATGCACTTTCAACTCGGAGTCGACCACGGCCATTTCGTCGTACCCCATTTTACAGGTACAGGAAGGATGATAGGCGCTCTCCCCCTCACGGGCGACAAAATCAAGAATCTCTTCGTCACTCTGCACTTCAGGGCCAGGCGCTAGTTCAGTGCCTCGCAAATCGTCAAAGGCCGGCTGACCGATAATCTGGCGCGAGCAGCGTATCGCTTCAATCCATTCTTGGCGTTCCTGTTCGGTGGAGAGATAGTTGAATAGTATCTCAGGATAGATACGCGGGTCCCCCGAGGTGATCTTGATGTGACCTCGTACGTCCGAATTCATCGGCCCCACGTGAAGCTGAAAACCATGCCCCTGGGCTGGCGCGGATCCGTCGTAACGGATGGCGATCGGCAGGAAATGAAACTGCAGGTTGGGATAATCGACGTTGTCATTGCCGCGGATGAACCCTCCCGCCTCAAAGTGGTTGGTAGCTGCCGCGCCTTTACGGTGTACAAGCCAGTCCCAGCCTATCTTGGGCTGGTTAAACCATCTCAGGGCTGGATACATGCTCACTGGCTGTGTGCAGGCATACTGTACATAGAGTTCCAGATGATCCTGCAGGTTTTCGCCAACTCCCGGCAGGTCCGAAACGACGTCGATGCCAAGCGGTTTCAGCTCGGCACCATTGCCTATACCGGAGAGCTGAAGTAGCCAGGGTGAATTTATCGCTCCTCCGCAGGATATGATTTCTCCGCCGTACACTTTAAGGGCCGTATTTCTTTTCATATATTCGACGCCCACTGCTTTTTTCCCTTCGAAAAGAATGCGGTTGACCGTGACCCTGCACTGCACGGTCAGATTTTTGCGGTTTTTGACCGGATGCACATAGGCACGGGCGGCATTGTGCCGCCGCGCTCTATAAATATTCTGGTCAAATTTCCCGAAACCTTCCTGCTGGTAGCCATTGACATCCCCGGTCAGCGGATAACCAGCCTGTTCAGCCGCCTTGAAAAAAGCGTCGAACAGAAGATTATCACACTCCGCGGTTTCAAGGTAAAGAGGACCGTTTGAGCCATGGTATTCATCTGATCCCTGGAGGCGGGTTTCCACTTTTTTGAAATAAGGCAGGCAGTGAGCGTAATCCCACTTTTCCATACCTTCCGCCGCTGCCCATTTCTGATAATCCAATGCATTTCCGCGGATATAAATCATACCGTTTATACTACTCGAGCCGCCGAGCACCTTGCCGCGAGGCTGGGCGATACGCCGGTTGTGCATGTGCGGTTCCGGTGCCGATTGATAGAGCCAATTGTAGGTCTTGTCGGTGAGCAGATAGGTCAGGGCAGCCGGCATATGAATACGAAAATCCCAGCGGTAATCGGGTCTACCGGCTTCAAAAACCAACACTTCATGTTTCGGGTTGGCGCTCAGTCTATTGGCCAGGACACTGCCCGCTGATCCGCCGCCGATTATGATATAATCATATTCTCGGTGTTCATTTCTGTTCAATCTTTTACATCCTTTAATGTAGTGAAGAACGCGGGCTCATGGGTGTGGTCTCGGTAATATCAATACAGGCTGGTTCTAAGCCATGTGCAGACGATAGTGCGGATCATCAAAAAGGGCATACTCGGGGGAGCTGAGATCATGCCGAACAGCTTCTCTCATGCCCCACTAAAAATCAGATGGCGCCCTCTTCTGCAGTAGTTTGACTTTGACCACAGCCAAAAACTTTGGCGCTTACTAGCCTGAACTTATAAGAAAACCTGGGTAGTTTTGAAGGCTAAGCGAACCACCATCTTTCCGCATTTCTCATACCATCCAGTGCCATGTGACCTGATATCGGACCGTGGGCCAACTTGGCTGAGCTCGCCTCAACCATCTGGTTGTACATGGGCAGAATCGTACCGCTATCGTCTCTGCATATATCCTGCATTTCCGCGTACATCTTGGCCCGCTTCTCGGTATCGAGTTCGGCCCGGGCAGCCACCAGTAATTCATTGAATCGTTTGTTCTCCCAGTTGGTATCATTCCAGGGAGCCCCTGATGCATACGCGACCGAGAACATCATATCCTCCGTCGGCCGTCCGCCCCAGTAGCACATGCACCACTCTTTTTTCATCCAGACATTACTCCAGTAGCCGTCATCTGGTTCTCGTACAACATTTATGTTAATGCCCGCCTTTTTGGCCTGCTCCTTGGCCATAATGGCGGCATCAACTGCGCCGGCGAAAGCGGCATCAGCGGCATGCAGATTGAAGGTGTGGTCCAGCATTCCAGCCTTTTTCATATGGAACTTTGCCTTGTCCGGATCATAACGTCTCTGCTCCAGGTCTTTGGCAAAATACCTATTGACGGGAGCGATGGGGTGATCGTTGCCAAGCTCACCATAGCCGCGCAGAATCTGTTTCAGCAATTCTTCTCTGTCAATGGCAAGCTTTAACGCCATGCGCACATTGTTGTCATTATAGGGTTTTTGATCTGTCAGCATGGGCATGGTGTAATGCGCTGTTCCGGTCGTAGCGGTGACATTTACTGCCGGCATCCTCTTCATAAGATGAACAGTCTTCAGCTCTACACGATCCATGTAATTGATCTGTCCAGTTTTCAGGGCATTTGTTCTGGCGTTGGTGTCAACTATTGAAAGTGTCTCAACCTCGTCAAAATGGCCTCGGCCTTCCTTCCAGTAATTAGGGTTCCGTGTCGCGAAAGCCCTGACGCCCGGCTCCCAGTTTTCCAGGATGTAGGCGCCGGTACCAACTCCTTCTTCCCATTGCTGTCCCGTTGTTCCCGCCGGGCAGATGGGAAGATGATAGTCGCCCATGATAAACGGGAAGTCGGCACTTCCACCGGCCAGTTCAACAATAATCTCATACTTGCCGTCGGTTCTGATGTCTTTGATATTTTCTAAATACGCTTTTGCCGCGGATTTAGACTTTTCTCCCCGGTGATGATTGATCGAATAAATGACATCCTCAGCGGTCACGGTCTTTCCGTTATGAAATTCGATGCCTTTACGCAGCTTGAAGGTCCACACCTTGGCATCCGGAGTAGCATCCCACGATTCCGCCAGTTCGGGAATAGGCTGGAGATTATGATCGATTTCCACCAGGTTGTTCCTGATCTGCCAGTTGAGGTTCTGATTCATGTTGGAAGTAAGCGTTGCTGGGTCCATGGAATCGGTGGTTGATCCACCGGTAGCCCCGATTATCAGCCTACCTCCCGTTTTTGGCCCGGCCGCCTTGGCGGCACCGGAAAAAAGGACGGGTGAAATCATTGCTGTCAGTCCAAGCGCCGTGGCCTGACTGACAAACTGCCTTCTGGTTATTTTGTTCTGCTCAAACAGCTTTAATAAAATGGACAGATCTGACATTGTTGCCTCCTTGGCTGGTTTTTATTTAGTACACACCTGATTGGAATGAGCATAATCCAGGCATCGTTATACCGCATCTTTTTCAATAAAAGTTGTCGCCCGTTCAGCCAGAAGCGTATCCAGCCAGTCGGTATCCATCTCGGGAACCGAGGCCAGAAGCTTGTCTGTATATTCATGATGTGGCGGTTCGAGGATCTCTTTTTTCTCTCCTTGCTCCACGATCCTACCCTCGAGCATGATGACAATTTTGTCCGAGATAGCCTTGACCGTTGCCAAATCATGGGTAATAAACAGATATGATATGCTCATTTCGTTCTGCAAATCCTGAAGCAGGGTAAGGATTCCCTCGGCCACCAGCTGATCGAGGGCTGAAGTCACTTCGTCGCAGATTATCAGGTAGGGATCCGCAGCAAGCGCTCTGGCGATGCAGATTCTCTGCTTTTCTCCACCGGAAAGTTCAGTTGTCAGGCGGTCAATGTAGCTGTCCGGATCGAGCTCTATTTTGGTAAGTAGCTCTCGTATCCTTTTCTCCGCCATCCTGCCCTTTATGCCAAAATAAAAATTGAGCGGGCGGCCGATGACAGTCCGCACCGTCTGCCGTGGGTTCAAAGCGGTATCTGGCATCTGGTAGATCATCTGCAGTTTTCTTAGCGACTCTTTATCCCTGTCTTTCAGTTCCAGCGGTAGTTCTTCGCCCATAAAAGAAATGCTGCCTCTGGTCGGCGGCAGCAGCCCGGTTATCACTTTTGCAAGCGTACTTTTGCCGCTGCCGGACTCTCCCACAAGCGCCACGGTCCTGCCCTTGCGGACGGTAAGATTTATATCCTCAAGAACCTTCTCATCTCCTGTGTAGGAGGCATCCACATCAGCGATTTCGAGTATAACGTCCATCCTATCGGAAGAATCCTTGTCCTCTCTGAGGGTTCGTACCGCAAGCAGGTCCCTGGTATACTGTTTTCTGGGATGTTTTATTAGTTTCCTGGTTTCACCTTCCTCGACAAGCCTGCCATTGCGTAGCACCATTATACGGTGGGCAACCTGGGCAACCACTGCCAGGTCGTGGGTGATGTAGAGAGCGGCCTTGTTCATTTTCTTAGTGATTTCCTTGACCGCCGCCAGGACCTCGATCTGGGTTGTCACGTCAAGGGCAGTGGTAGGCTCATCAAAGACTATGATATCTGGCTTGCACGACAAGGCCATCGCCACCATAGCTCTCTGCAATTGTCCCCCTGAAAGCTCATGGGGGTACCTGTATCCTATCTCCTCAGGATTGGGCAGAAAAAGGCGGCGATAAATTTCAATGGCTTCCTTTTCCGCCTCGTCATAGCCCATCAGACCATGCTTCACAGGCGCTTCGGCGTACTGTTTGACAATTTTGTGAAACGGATTGAAGGAGGCCGCCGCACTCTGGGCCACATAGGCAATCTTGATACCCCGCACTGCGCGCAGTACCTCGTCGGTTGCTCCCATGAGTTCCGTGCCGTCAAGAATAATCGATCCCCCAGCAAGCCTGCAGCCATGTCGTGTGTAGCCCATTGAAGCAAGACCGATGGTGGACTTGCCAGCGCCTGATTCTCCTATGAGCCCAAGCACCTCGCCCCTTTTCAAGTTAAGGCTGATGTCGTCAACGATGGTGTTCCACTGGTTCTCGTAATACCCCTCTATGTCAAGATTGCGTATCTCGAGTAAGGTGTTTTCTTCCATGTGTGACCTCATTTTATTCATGCAGTCCGCTGGAGAGATGGAGAAACCAGTCGACAATCAGGTTTACTCCAACAGTTAACACTGCGATAGCTGCTGCCGGAAACAGCGGAATATAAATGCCGAAGGTGATTGCGCCCGAATTTTCCCTGACCATTCCGCCCCAGTCGGCAAGCGGCGGCTGCAGCCCAAGGCCGAGAAAACTCAACGAGGCGATAAAGAGAAAAACAAAGCAGAAGCGAAGTCCGAATTCGGCAACAAGCGGGGGCATGGCATTGGGGAGAATCTCATAACGCATAATCCACCAGAGCCCTTCACCGCGCAATCGTGCCGCCTCGACAAATTCCATCACCTCAATATCCATGGCAACGGCCCTGGACAGCCTGAACACTCTGGTTGAATCGAGCAGGGCGATGGTTAATATCAGAACCGGTATTGACGAGCCCAGCACCGAGAGAATCATCAAGGCAAAAATCAGGGTGGGAAAGGCCATGAGGATGTCAATAATGCGGCTTAAAATCTGGTCCATCCAGCCGCCTTTGGTCGCTGCCACAAATCCAAGAGTCGTGCCGAGTAAAAATGATATGGTGGTTATCAGAAATGCCAGGGCGATGGTGTTCCGTGCGCCATAAACCATACGGGTAAAGAGATCTCGGCCGAGATGGTCGGTGCCCAGATAGAATTGAGATGAAAAGCTTTCCCAGACATTGCCGACAACACTGGTCTCGCCATAAGGGGCTATAAGTGGTGCCAAAAGGGCGACAAGAAAATTCAGAAGTACTATGCAAAGGCCTATACGTGCACTTAAAGGAGATTTTTTCAATAAATTAAGCACAGAATAAGGTCCTCTCCTTTATTTACGTTTGTCTCAGCCGCGGATTGACCAGCATTGACAGAACATCTGCCATCAGGTTGAGAAAGATATATGCCGCGGCAAAGATCAACCCCGATGCCTGGACAACAGGAATATCTCTTTTTGCTACCGAGTCCACCAGAAGCTGGCCAAGCCCGGGATAGACGAAGACGACTTCGACTATCACCACACCTACAACAAGATAGGCAAGGTTAAGGGCGATGACATTTATCACAGGCGAAAGAGAATTTGGGAAGGCATGCAGAATAATGATGCGCAGTCGTTTGATGCCTTTCAGTTCGGCCATCTCGATATAGGCGCTTGAGAGAACGTTGATAATTGCCGCCCTGGTCTGCCGCATCATATGCGCGGTGACTACACAGGTCAGGGTAAGCGCAGGCAAAAGTATGGCATGTAATTGGGCACCAAGGCTCATGCTTGAATTGATTGCGGCCATGCTGGGAAAAATATTGAAATGTACCGAAAAAACAACGATGAGAATATAGGCAATAAAAAACTCGGGAAAGGAGATGAACGATAGGGTAATTATGGAAATTGACTTATCAAAGAAAGTGTTGCGATAGAAAGCCGCCATCATTCCCAGAAGCACTGCCAGCGGAACAGCAATCACTGCTGTTGTGAGTGCCAGGAACAGGGTATTGGCAAATCTCCAACCAATCAGACCGGATACCGGCCTGCCGTTGGCAAGAGAATTACCGAAATTTCCCTGGAGGAAGTCCTTGAACCATGCAGCGTAACGAACATGGGGCGGCAGATCAAGCTTGAGCTCCTGGCGGAAGGCATTGACGGTCTCAGCAGTTGCCGATTGTCCCAGCACCGTTTCCGCCACATCGCCGGGCAGCAGTTCAACGCCGACAAAGATTATCAGGGAAATAATAAAAACCGTCACCAGGCTTGCCAGTGTCCGTTTAAATATCAAGAACCATACATTTTTCATGAACAATCAATATCTTCAGTTGGCGGAAGCAGAACGGCACCCACTGCCGTTTTTACCGAAGGACGACTACGCTTCTTATCTCTGACTGCGGGTAATTAAAGGGACACCATACATAATTCAGCGCTTCTTTGGTCCCGGTTTCTGTTTTTTCAACGAACGTGCCGTCAGGTTTTCCAGTCTGTCGATGAACTCATCACTGCCGAGCGGTCTCCCGGTTTTTTCATGGCTGCGAATCGCGCCGTACTGTGTATCAGTTAAGTCGCCCTCCAGTAATCCTTGCCAATCGGGAATAATTTCGGCCAAAGGTCCGACTTTTACCAAAATGTCATCCTTACCCTGCAGATGCGCCTTGCAGCTGCTCCACCTATAATCTTCCGGTCTTTTGACTATCCCGGCTCTTACTGGATTTTGAACGATGTAGCGGGCAGTGGCGATCAGGTAATTTTCATCCATGGGATAGGAGGAGAATCTTCCCTGCCAGAGATGTCCCGTCCAGCCGTTCTGAGCGTTTATAAATCTTGTAAAGCGGCGATGGGCCTCACCGACAGCCCTGCGCAGGCCATCTTCAGAATGGGTCATACTGATGAGATGGACATGATTCGGCATTAAGCAGTAGGCCCATATCTGCACCTCACAGCGATTGCACCAGTCTGCCATCAAGTAGAGATACTCTTTGTAATCTCTCTCGGAAAAGAATGTCTGCATCCGGCGATTACCTCGCTGGATTACATGATGAGGAACCCCCGGAGCGACCACCCGTGCAATTCTTGCCATGACAGTTAAGCTACTCCTTAAGGTGTGTGCAGTCAATAATTAAGTATGGTGTCACCTTAATTGGAATACTGTCGACTTTACGCCATACCACTAGCACCTATTTAACTGCTTTAAAAAGAGTTCCTTCAGTATTGGGAGAAGTTTTGAATCCTGAACTTCCCACACATTCTATCATTCTAAAATCTGCTTTCTCAAGCAGAGCTATTTGATCTCTCACGGAGATCGTTCCACCAATTCATTGTGCCCAGTCGTCAGGACTGCTTGTCTGGTCTAAAACCTTTCCTTCCAGCAAACAGACATCGGCAAACTGTAAGATGCCGTTGGTTTTCAATACACGCCGGGTCTCTTTGAAAAGTTCAAGCTTCGATGGCGACAGGTTAAAGACACCGTTGGAAATTACACAATCAAAACTTTCATCGGTATAGGGTATTTCTTCTGAAAAGACATGTTGAACTGAAATGTTATCATCCCCAAATCGTTCAACCAACAATCGAGCCTTTTTGATCATTTCCTCTGTCAGATCAATCCCGCACACATGTCCCTTGTCTCCCACAATCTTGCGGGCGACGAGAAGGTCAAATCCTGCACCACAGCCAATATCCAGAACTTTGCTGCCAGGAAGTATCGTGGATATGGCAAAAGGATTACCAACACCGCAGAATGAGCTCAACGCGTCATCTGGAATCGTGTCGATCAGAGCTGAATCATAGCCAAGCGCAATAGCACCTTTTCTTCCGGTTTGATAATTAAAAAGGCCGTGAGCCGACTGCGCCACTTGCCGGTATTTCTGTCTTATGGCTTCTCGAATAAGCTTTTGTTCAGAGGTGTTGAAAGGCTGTTCTTTTAGTTGGCTCCTATGATTGAGAACAATTGCCGATGTTTTGTTCTGAGCACCGTCAGAACTGGAGCTGGGGGCTCATTTTCCGGTTTTCAGGTTGCAATGTGATAGTGAGGTCATAATGAGACTCTCCTAGTATCTGCTAATTTTTTTTCCGCATAAGTTCATCTGACAACATTTCAATTTTTCACGATACAATTCGATTTCCGATTGACTAACACTGTGTATACAATATTGCTCTCTTA
>JABDPQ010000594.1 GCA_013042695.1 Desulfobacterales bacterium
CCTTTAATTTTCTGTCTGTCGATTTCATATAAACTAGGCTTTAAATGGTTTTTAATTACCACCTGAATCCGTGACGATTTGTTCGTCAGAGATATAATATAGCAACTGCCGACATTTTTTACCTGTGCAACCGCTTTGGTTGCTGCCTCAAGGGAGAAAAAGATCCCGAAAAGGCTACGATCTTTGAAAATCTGACGAAAAACGAGGCCACAAGGCGCACTTCTCCCATCAGTCGGTCAATTGAGGTGGGAGCAAATTTAGATTCCCACCGACAATCGACCGTAGACATCTGTAAATGCCTGGAAGGCAGGACAGTGTCTGCTAAAGCGTAAACGCAATCTGCGCCCACTTGCTATCAAGCGAGCTGCAAGATACATCAGTTCCTGCATGACTGTTTTCAACCGTCGCCTTTTCCCAGGGTGACGAACCGGAGACTTTTCACCAAGCAGCCCGAGCTGTCCGATAAAGCGCAGGATGTTATAGGCGAAGGCGCCAAGTGCCATTACCGCAGCGTTTGTCGCGAATTTACCGCTGGGCAGCCGTTCCAGGTCAAGGTCGGTTTTGAATTCACTGTGGAACTGTTCGCTTAACCCATGGTTTTTGTAGAGGGAGATGATCTTTTCCTCGGCAAGATTCATATTAGTCCACCAGCCCTCTACAGTGATCTCCGGCAAGAGTAGCACCTGCCCATGTTTGTTTATGGTACGTTCGGTTACCTGGATCACCTTGGAGAAGACATATGTCTTTCCTTCATATTCCTGTCGCTTACGGACGGTGAGCAGAGCCACTTTCTTACCAGGCCTGGGTTCTGTGACGGTACCTGAATTAAAAGCCCGTTTGTGCATCTCACTGGTGTCTTCCCGCCTCGGATTCCATTTGATGATGTAGGAGACTTTTTCCGCTTTACGTAACAGCACACGGTTTTCTATTGCATCATGGCCAGAGTCGAGGCGAACCAGAAGTTTTTTCCCGGTAAGCGTTCTGGCTTTGTTGAGTACACGCTTTATGAAGGAGGTAAAGCCTTCCTGGCTATGCTGACTGCCGGGACGGAGCTCTACTTCCAGACACCAGCCTTCAAGACCGATATAGGCGCCGATTGGAGCATACCCATCATGGCCTTTATAGGTCCGGCTGACGTGTTCCTTTTTACTGCCTGAATTGTCCATAGGAAACACATCGGCATCAAGGGGGATATGGCCTGTGTCAAGAGCGGTAAGGGTTGCTTTACCCGTTTTCAGCATGGCGACGGAACATTTTTGAGCAACTGCAAGATAGTCTTCCGCATGCTCATCCAGCCGCTGTCTGAGTCGCTCTGCAGACGGAACATTGGTAATCCCCAATGAGTCTTTAAAGTAATCATCACCACGCATTGCACTCACCGCTTCATAGTCGCTTTTACCCAGACAAAGCAGCCCCAGGTAACTGCGGAGCAAGTCACTATGTGATATAAGCTTAGCGTTGTTGTCCATTTTCCGTCCCACGGTTCGGGAAAGATCGCTGTAGCGGTTAATACACAAGCCAACAAGGGCCATCCCGGAGTGGCTTGTGTAGAATTCGTCGTCAGATTGTTCAAGGATAAAACGTTTCATTTTTTCACCTGCTGAGTGAGTTTTCAAGACAGGTGAATATTGATGTATTTATAAATAAAAATCAATATGTTATATGCATTTTAGTGTAAATTTTACTGTTGAATCATCACTGATTCAGGATTTCATATAAACTTATAATTTGATATCAATATTTTACGCTAAATCACTTTTGGGTCTCATAACCGGCAAGATAAGGCTTTTCAAAATTTTACTTATCCTCTCCAGTGGAGAAAATAATATCACATTCCGGCATCAACACCTAGGACCCCTGTTAAAAGACTAGAAAGACTGATCAATCATATCGTTTTATTGAAAAGAGGCAGCTCAGCAAACAATAGTAAATACTACCACTAAACTCCCCTTTTGCAACCGTTGCACAACCCGCAATCCATATTTATTATTAATGCACAGCAATAAGATGAGACACACCAAGGATTTTATAAGCGCTGGTAGAATAAGTTTCATCATTGCCTAGAAACGAAGAGCCCGAAAACAAAAAACACTCACACGACAAAATAAGAAA
>JABDPQ010000600.1 GCA_013042695.1 Desulfobacterales bacterium
ATAAGCAAAGGGGCAGCTATCCCTGTCCACTCACATCCCCATGAGCAGACCGGGATTATGCTATCGGGAAAACTGCGCTTCACTGTCGAAGGTGAGGTGATAGATATTGAAAGCGGTGACAGCTGGTGCCTGCCAGGCGGTGTCGAACATTCTGCAGAGGCGTTGGAGGATTGTGTGGTAATTGAGGTATTTTCTCCGGTTCGAGAAGATTACCTGCCATAGCATCTATCGACTCAAAAAACGGACAGTAACTGTTTAGGCCTCTAGATACTCACAGCCAATGGCTTGCTCGTTTAGCAAGGGTGCTCAAAGAGAAAACTCCTCGCTGCATTGTCCACAAAAAGCAGTGTTCTGAGGCGTTTTGCACTGATCACAGGGGTCGGATACAAGTTTTTCGTCTGCTTGCACCGTATCGCAATGCTGGCATTTCCATTTATTTTTAAGGAGGTTTCTCGAGCCGCAATAGGGACACCGAAAGTGGCTCTTCTTCTTTTTTTTGTCGATTTGCCACATCATAAAGGAGATAACGGATAGCAGTACGGCAAGCATTATCGTACTTTTATCAGTGAGATCTAAACTAAATCCGTGTCGTGCTATCCGGGAAATGAGGTATATGGCTAAGAGCAACATGATCATGAAAAGAGCCATGTAATTCTGGGTAGTTACAATGTGGTACTTGAGACTGATAGACTCAAACCCTCTCTCGGCATATTTTTTTTCTTGTTTTTTAATCTGCGAAACTCTCTTCCAGCCGAATATAAGAAACCCAAACATGGTTATATAAAGCAACATATCAAAACTCAAACCCATTCCCCATCCTCCTGTTCATGTTTTTCGGTCTGTTACATATAACTGAAAACCACCAAAATAAAACAGATCTATTTTTCAACTCTGCGAGTTTTGCGCACAATAGTATCTTGCTTGAAATAAAATTCAATCGATTCAAAGAGATATTTTTTGCTCGTGAAAAGATGGCCTATAAGAAGAGATGAACTCGTGATGATTGCCTATCCGCCACCTTGTCAGGGGTATGGCAAATTGTTATCTATCCCCTTTGTACTTTGTACTGGGATCATCACCGGGAGGATAAGAGGGCGGAAAAGGTGCGACAACCTTATCCCCTGGGAACGTGATAACAATCCAGTGCAGCATCGAATAGATGACACCCGCTGGCTCCCCTTGAGGATTGAGGATCACTGACCCGTGGTAGCTGGCTTTGGCTGCACCACTGCCTGTTTGATACACCGGTGTGGCTTCAAATGCAATAATCCATCTCTGCAATTGTTCCTTGGAAAGATCAATCGGATACCAAAATTTGCTTTCGACCGTGTAAGAGCTGTCAATGCCCATAATAGAAAATGGTCTTTCATCTTTACCGAAATAGAAGTAGCTGTAACTTTGGTTTATCTCAAAAGATTTGAATTTTTCTGTTACAGAAGTATCTCTTTTGACTGTTCCATAGTTGGCAGATCCCGCACAATTCGTCAGCAGACCGAGGATGCTAATGTATAGTAAAACCAATAAGCGTTTTTTCATTACAGTTTTTCCTGTCTTTAATGCTTTTGTTCTGGGTTTCAACGAGTTCGACAAGCTCGGATTTGATCAGTTCCGGTTGTTTCCAAAGGATGAAATGACCACCATGATCCACTCGGACAACCTTTAGTTTTGTTCGAATCTTTTGCTCTGCAAAATCGGCATTGGCTGGATCTACGAGATTGTCTTTATTTCCCTGAATAACAATTATCGGGAGGTCCAGCAAATCCCACAAGGGCAGCATTTGTGTTAGCTCATCCTGCAGCACCATCACCTCCTGATTCGCATACATCAGCTCTGACGGAACCAGCCAGCTGATTGCACCAAGCTCTGCCAACCTGTTAAACCATTTTGGGGCTTCGAGATCAGGGTCCAGGGAAGGCGCAATCAAAATGAGAGCCGATACTTTTTCTGGAAAATCCATTGCCATGCGCACTGCAACAGGTGCTCCCAGCGAGTGTCCAACCAGAATAACACCGCAACCCGGATCATACGACTCGAGCAGCGGCAGGAGTAATGAGGCCTGCTCGGAAAGCGATGGCACCAGTTTACCGTAATCAGATTTACCAAAACCTGGTCTGTCAACTGCTATCATCTTGAGCGATTGGGAGAGATCTGTATCAGCCAAGTAATGAGCAAAGGCATGCCAGGAACCGGGTGTACCGTGAATAAAAATGACCACCCCGGCATTGTCCCGACCAATCTCGGCAAAATGGATTGATCTGTTATTTAGGCTATATGTCTTGTATTGGGGGAGTTGACCCTGAAAGATATTCTTAGGATCACTTTCATAAGGGGGATCACATCCAAAGAGACCCGAGGACGTCAGCGTTATCAAGATGAGGTAGAGATGCTTATTCATGCAATGGTGGTCGTTTCGTGCTCCCTGGAGCAAATGCTGCTGGACATATACCGGGATTTATGGTGTTTCCTATCCTGAAGTTGTCATTTAAAGCAGGCTGGCAGAAGCTATTTTATTTTCCATACACAACCACTAAAACAGTATGAACCAATTCTGATTCGGGCAATGGGTGGGAGGGATTTCAGCTGAAATAGTTTGTGGATGAGCCTTTTGCAAAATGATGATTTTCGTTCAAAGTCAAGGCATGCGAAAAATTTTTACCGCAGGCATATAATCGATATCCCGAGGATAAAAATGTAAGCATAACGTAGAGGTTGAACGAAAAGAACGTTTTGCAAGTGGCTCGGGTGTTATAGACAGATATATGTTTCAGCCACCATTTCACCTTGAATATCAGACTATCTCTGACATTCACGGCTGATCAAATGGCGCAAGTTGCTGTTATTTTGTTTCGATTACCAATACTGCATGGCATCTCTGAATAGTTCGGCAAGTTCTTCAGGCCCTGCCGGGCGAGGCGATAATTTTGTGACCCGGTGTTGTGGCAGTGTTCCTTCAACGAGTTTTGGAATATCTGCTTCGGAGAATCCGACTGCCTTGAGTCCGTTGGGAATATTAAATCTCTTGAAATAACCAATCATCGTATCAGCAAGGAGCTCTCCAGCATCCGATTCTTTCAGACCCGTGGTCTCGGCACCAAGCGCTCGGGCGGCCTCCATATGCCGTTTTGGGCTGGAGGGTCCGGTAAATCTAAAAACGGCTGGCGCATTGAGAGCGACGGAAATGCCATGGGGAATAATTGGGTGATCGGAAATGTAATCTGGAGCAATGTATTCTCTCACCATACCTGAAACGGGGTAGGACATGCCGTGGGGCAGGGAGACACCAGCATTGCCAAATCCGACACCGGCAAAGGCAGCTGCCAGGGCCATCATCCCTCGGGATTCTGTATTTGTCGGATCCTCGATTACCGTAGAGAAATGATCTGCCATGATCTCCATGGCTTTAATTGCCCACATGTCACTTATCGGGTTAGCCCCCTGGTAGGCAGGTCGATATAGGGGGCGCTCCGGCCGCGGTCGCTCGGTAAAGGGGAGAGCAGTATAAGACTCAACGGCATGCGTCAAGATATCCAGCGCGGTTGATGCCGTAATCATTGGCGGCATCGACATCGTATTCAACGGATCAACGAGGCCCAGCATGGGTTTCAAGCTTCTTGAGGCGATACCGGTTTTGGCATGCATTTCTTCAAGATCGAAAATTGCCACCCCTGTTGTTTCGCTGCCGGTACCTGCGGTCGTCGGTATGGCAAATAAGGGTTTCAGTTGGCCTGGAACCGGCTTGCCCTTGCCAATAGGAGCATTGACATAGAGCAAGAAGTCATCGGTTGGATAGGTTGAGTAAAGATTTGCTGCCTTTGCGGTATCTATGACCGAGCCCCCGCCGAGTGCGACGAAGGAGTCAACCTGGTGATCAATGGCAAAGGCAATAGCATCTTTGAAAGACTGGTCGGTAGGTTCAACACGCACCTGATCATAAAAGACATATTCAACACTTTCAGCTTCCAAAGATTTGATTACGGTATCAGCCATTGGCAATTTGGCAATATGGGGATCGGTCAAAAACATTGTTTTCCTGGTTCCGAGATCCTTCAAATCCATGCCAACTTCAGCAGTTACTCCATGTCCATACCTGATATTTGAAGCAGCCATTTCAAACCCGATTTCATGAGACATTATAGCATCCTCCTTAGATGATAGAGTGATCACGATGTAAGCGTGTGCCAAGTATTCAAAGATACGAGTATATAAGAGTTTACACGGTCTTGGCTTAGATCAGTTTGTAATTTTTGATGTAGGTTCAAAGAGTGCGTTTTAAAATACTATGGATGTTCACAGAAAAAATAGACGATTTTTATAGTAGTCGTTTTGTTGTCGCTTTGCCAGATAAATGACCTGAACTAAAAGCGATTTATTCAAGATCGTTAAGGCAGAGCCTGAGGCATTTCAAGCAGCACTATCTGCTCACAGCAATCATACAATTGCAAAAACCTCTGTTCACGCTTCTTAACAGATCGCCGAACGTAATTATAAGTATTGCATACACATAACAGCACCGGGGAGTGAATAATGGAAATAACTAAGTTGGAGCCGGAAAAGAGACAAGGTCTTGTCGTGGTACTTACAGGAAACGGCAAGGGAAAGACAAGTAGTGCAATGGGTATGGTACTTCGAGCAGCTGGACACGGAATGAGAATATGTGTCATCCAGTTTATGAAGGGAGATATCTATTCAGGAGAGTGGGATGGGGTAAAACTGTTGGGTGAGCAGGTGGATTTTAACGTAACGGGAAAAGGATTTTGTGGCATACAGGGAAATCCGTATCCTCATTCTGAACATCGTAAGAACGCGCAGGATGCAGTGAAACTGGTGCACGAAAAGATGATGTCCAACAAATTTGATTTACTGGTACTAGATGAAATCAATAATGCACTGCAGCTTACATTGGTTGATCTCAACCAGGTGCTTGAGATTATGGAGAAGAGGCCGGATCATTTACATCTGGTAATGACTGGCAGAGATGCACATCCTCAGGTGATCGACGCGGCGGATACGGTAAGCCAGGTAAACGAAATAAAACATGCCTATAGAAAAGATATCGAACCCCAGCCGGGGATTGATTATTAAATCGATCGTTGAAGAGATTTGTTTAAAGTCTGCGGGAACGTCTTTGACTAAGAAACACCCCGAATAGAACAAGTGCTGATGCGAGGTATTGACCAATACTAAATGATTCACCAAGGATCACGAAGCCAAGAATGATGGCGAAAAATGGAATCAGATTAATGTAGGCGGATGCCCGGTTTGCAGGGATCTTGCTCACTCCGAAGTTGCAGAGCAGATAGG
The DNA here is from genome assembly GCA_013042695.1 of Desulfobacterales bacterium. Taxonomy (GTDB): domain Bacteria; phylum Desulfobacterota; class Desulfobulbia; order Desulfobulbales; family Desulfocapsaceae; genus JABDPQ01. The sequence continues at coordinate 5,302 of JABDPQ010000600.1, forward strand.
CGCCCAGGGTGACAAAACTGCCAAGGTAAATGACGGCAATCGTCGCTGCAAAGGAAATCTCCTCGGGAAAAGCAGTTGTCGGCAGGAAGAGGAAAATAGAAAATATCTCGTCGAGGCCGTCGGTTGAAAAATACCAGCAAGAGGTGCCCTGCAGGTTTGTAATTTACCCTTGAGCCACTTGCAAAAAGCCCTTTTCGTACAACCTCTACGTTATGCTTAAAATTTTATCCTCGGAATATCAACTATATGCCTGCGGCAAAATTTTTAGCATGCCGTGACTTTGAACGAAAATCATCATTTTGCAAAAGGCTCGCTTATCAATGATTTTGTTCTGTTTGGGTTGTATATCTCTTGACTGAACATAATTTGATGTATTCATTAGGCCATCATCTTCTTAACGCTTTGTAGTCAGTTTTATTCCTCTATGGGCGGTAACTTGAAACGCCGGATATCTTTGATCGAATCGCGTGGAATAGTTGTTGATATACCGTTTGACGACGAAATTGTCACACTGTCCGGCTTAATGATCACATCCATTGCTTCGAGGTCTCCACCACTCTTTAGATCGATTATATAATAAAATCTGTCCTCCGCCATTGGTGACTTAGATGACTCAATTTGTTCAAGTTTTTTGGCAGTTACCTCTTTTCTTGCCTTGGCTATCATTTCGGGAGTTGCAACAATTTCGCGGTCAGCCGAACCAGTTTCCGACTGGCTGAGGGTATCTTCAGAAGTTTTTTTACTGATTGTCTTACTCAGGAAAAGATTTATATCAAAACGATCAAACACAATCAGCAGGGAAATCAGAAAAATAATTATAATTATCAGAGGTTTTACCGGAACCCCGAATATGGAACGCGGCGAAGTGTGCTTTTCTTCAATCATGACGAATTACATCTGCCCATTGATTTTGAATCGAGTTGTTCAAGTTTACCGTCCCAAACCTATGCTATCAGTATAGCATTGTATCTGTTTTGCCTCAATTCAGTTTGTAGCATGGCGTATGACCACTTGTTTTTTCATAGCCATCTTGCTAGAACGATACCTGTCTGGTTCTAAGGATCAACAATAGGATTTGTGAACTCATGATTATAAAGGGTGAACGGGAAGTTCTGGAAAAGAAGGCGGCATGGATTCTGGCCGAATCAATCCAAGAGATTAGTGATCAGCAGAATCATGTTGTACTTGCCGTTCCCGGGGGCCGATCAGTGAGCGCCATTCTCAAAAAAATGGAATTCGAGCCGGTTGATTGGCAAAAGGTTCATTTCTTTATGGTTGATGAGCGGCTCGTCTCGATACACCATGCTGATAGTAATTTCAAACTGCTTGCCTCGTGTGTCGATCCATTTGTTGAGAGGGCAAATCTGCATCCTTTTATTCATAACCCCTCCAATAGTCAGAACGCTCTAAATTCTTATAAGCAGCTCTTGAGAGAATATGGCGGGCAGTTTGACATTGTCTTGCTGTCCAGTGGAGAAGATGGCCACATTGCCAGCCTTTTCCCGGAGCATGAGACATTTGCCAGCAAAGAAGATTTATTTATCCTGACAAAGAGTGCGCCAAAACCACCTCCGGCCAGGATGACCGCTTCAAAAAGGTTGATCACTTCGTCGCGCGTCGCCTTATTGCTCTTTTTTGGAGCACAGAAGCAAAATGCATTTACCGCCTATAGTGACGACCAGGTGCCGGTAAGCCGCTGTCCGGCAAAAATCGTCAAAACGATTCAGCAACATTACATTTTAACTGACCTACATAATTAAGTGATGATGAAGGAAAATTCCCAAATGATTGTAATTTTTGGTTCGACCGGAGATCTCACCAAAAGAAAATTAATCCCGGCACTTTACCGTCTCCTGGAACGTGGAAAAATATCTGCTCAGACGCCTATTGTCTGTCTTGGTCGAAGTGAATTGAGTGATGACCAATTTATCGACCATCTTCAGCTCGACCGGTTCATTCCCGATAGTAAATCCGAGCTTCTTGCCGATTTTATCCAGACGATCAACTATCGCTGTTTTGACCTTGAGAGCGGTACAGCAACCGATTTACAAAACAGTATCAATAATATCAAAGAGAAGTACGGGTGCAGCGAAAATCTTCTTTTTTATCTGGCTCTCCCTACAACAGTGTTTTCCTCTGTAGCCATGCTTCTGCAGCCAATTGTTGCAGAAGATGGCTGGACGCGAGTTGTCTTTGAGAAGCCTTTCGGAGTGGATTTGGCTTCTGCTACACGACTCAATGAAGACATTGGCTCGGTATTGGCAGAAGATCAGATTTACCGGGTTGATCACTATCTTGGTAAAGAATTAGTACAGAATATCTTGTACCTGAGATTTGCTAATGAGATATTTTCCTGTGCCTGGAATAAAAACGCCATTGATAACATTCAGATCACCGTGAGTGAGTCACTTGGGGTTGAAGAGCGCGCCGGATATTACGACAAGAGCGGCGCCGTAAGAGATATGCTGCAGAACCACCTCCTGCAATTATTATCATTAACGGCGATGGAGCCCCCGCTATCGGGGCATGGCAATGCCATCAGAAACGAAGCAGTAAAAGTGATTGAGTGTCTCAGGCCTCCTGAACCGGGCGATGTTGTGCTTGGACAATATGGCCGTGGTCAGAGTGGGGCCGAAGACTACCTAAGTTATCACCAGGAAGAGGGGGTAGAATCAGATTCAACCACCGAGACATATGTTGCCCTTCGAGCCTATATCGACACAGAGCGATGGCGGGGTGTACCGTTTTATCTGCGCACGGGAAAACGGCTTGATAAGCGCTACGCCAAGATCAAAATCGTTTTTAAACATTTCATGCTGGATGGCCTGGAGAGTAATGACAAAGCCAATACGATAACCATCCGTATCCAGCCGGATGAGGGTATTGCCCTTGCTTTCAACGTCAGGAAGCCGGGAGAATCACATCAATCGGAATCTGTGCTCATGGATTTCTGTCATCATTGTCATTTTGGCCCCAATACACCGGAGGCATATGAGGCTATTATGTCAAGTGTCATAAAAGGCGACCCGCTGCTCTTTACCAGATGGGATTGGCTACAGGCGAGTTGGCGGTTTATTGATCGCCTGAAGCGTGTTGCACCTCAACCAGTAGTCTACTCCTCCGGCACTGCAGGACCGCAAGAAGCTGATCAACTGCTTGAACAAGATGCCAAAGTGTGGCTTTAGTCCGGAATCATCTAAGCTCTGCGACTTACGTTTAACAGTGCTCATAGCTGCGGCAAAAGCAGCGTTACCTGACGCTCAATTGAAGCATATACTGCATAGTAGTATTATTAACGGATTAAGAATGCCTGAAAGCATGCAGAGGTGTAATTTTGTCTGCTCTGGCACCAAAAATCTTGACACAAATGTAGTACATCGGTATCTTCCAAACAAACGTAATTAACTAATCAATTAAAAACTTGAAAGCGCGGTGTTTTGGTAAAAAATGGACATTTGTAGTACCGCTTGGTGGGCGTTTTTTGCACTTTTGTGGTACATAGCAGTTGATTTTAGAGAGCTAATCTGTCAGTATGGGCGAACATTTTTTTCATTCCAGGAGTATTGAAACACAGAGTTTTCCTTCGTATGACATCATTTATCACCTATATAGATAAATTCCCTGATCACGGCTTAATTGTATTGCATATAGATGAAATAAATTGGTCTGAGATTTCAAAGAATATAGACTGGATATGTATATATGGGCAATAACACCAAAGGAGTGAGAACGATGAACAATTTATTAGCGGGAGTTCTGCCGCAGGAAGGCGGTCTGGAGACATCCAGTTCGTGGAAATATTC
>JABDPQ010000605.1 GCA_013042695.1 Desulfobacterales bacterium
GACACCCCCCGTGACAGTGTGTCAGCCAGGAGCAATTCAGGCACTGGTCGGCAAGCAGTGCTTTGTTATCGCCAAATTGATTCTGTTTATCAGAGTTTAGCAGGTCGATGAGCCTGTCGTCCTTGATATTACCGAGGTAATGTTCAGGATTGACGAAGAAATCGCAGCTGTAGACATCCCCATTGTGCTCGATAACCAGATAGTCGCCGCAGGTCTTGTGGAGTGTGCAGTCATTGGCGCTTAAACCCAGATACGAGTGCAGCAGAGAATCGAAATAACGAATCGAGATGGTGGGCAGTCCATTGTCAAAATCCTGGTACCAGAGGTCGAATAAGCGGCAGAGAAAGGCGCCGAACTGCTTCGGAGTGACGCTAAAGTCCGCTGGAAGATGGGGCTCTGATGGATCAGCTTCCAGGCAAGGAATGAACTGCATGAAGCTGAAACCCAGCTCTTTGAGGTAGCCGTATATTTCTTTTGGATAGTCGGCTGAATAGCGGTTGATGACGGTTAACGAATTTACAGCTACACCTGAGTTGAGCAAGAGTCTTGCGCTTGTTTCAACCGCTTCCCAAGAACCTTTCTTCCCTTTGGTGAGCCGGTAGCGATCGTGTACCTCTTTCGGTCCGTCGAGAGAAAGTCCTACCAGGAAATTGTATTGACCCAGAAATTGGGCCCATTCTCGATCTATAAGAAGGCCGTTAGTCTGCAGGCCGTTGCCGACACTCTGACCTCTTCCGTAGTGCTGCTGAAGATCTACCGCTTGTTTGAAGAAATCTAGCCCCATCAGGGTCGGTTCTCCCCCCTGCCAGCCGAACGAGACATCCTGTGGGGCCTGGGTCATCACCTGTTGTACCAGTTCTTCGAGCACACCTTGGGACATTCTATGCTTTGTGGTTTCTCCAAAGAGTTCCTGCTTGTGCAGATAAAAGCAATAATGACAGCGCAGGTTGCAATCCGGACCTGTCGGTTTAACCAGAACTGATTGAAGGGGCTTTTCGTGCATGGGCTAATAGTAGACCAAACAGGTGCGAGAATCCATGCGGAAATCGGATTGCGGTCTTGAACATATTCCTATTTTTTGCTGCCTGGGCCGGCATCAGGGGAGATAGCGGCTAAATCTGACACTGTACCAGGACTGTTTGGTTAATGATGAAGGGAGGAAGGGTCGCTGAAGCTTGTTCTTATTAAGCAGAGATTCCCAAATAAAACCTTCGCCAGCCAGTCTGATAGTTAAGTCCTAGCCGAAAAAGTTTGCTCATTGAAGGATCAGTGCAGTTTTTGGTTTGTTTGTATAATTCATAACTCCTCTCTTTAAACCAATTCAACCTGCGAAAGAGCAACTATGAAAACAAAATTTGAAACAGAGCTCGAGATCATGTTAAGGAGGTTGATAATGATAATACTAGAACTCTGTTTCAAAAGATTCTTAGATCAACACAGTGCAATCAGGCGGGGACCTCCAAATTTAGTCTACGGTAGGCTTCCGGAGGGGCTTCATTGCGCTTCATGATATTTGTCATTTCCCTGATCAGCCGCAGCTTCACCTCAGGATTCTCAATCGGGTTATTCTGATCCGGATCTGTTTGTAAATCATACAAAACGGTTTGGGTATCCTCGATCAAGGCCCCCTGGCCGCGGCTTTCTGGTGGTCCCACCGGCAGCTTCATCGCGGGAAACCCCTGGAGAAATTTAAACGAATACTCATAAGAAGCATTATTGAAATCGTCTTTCGTAAACAGCGAATTCTGATGTGTCGGCATCAGTGTGTACTGATAAAGTTCCTGGTTTCTGAAGTCTTCTGGATACCTGAAGTAGGTGTACCTTCCATCGGTAACGTTGGTAGCCGCACCAAACTGACCGTAGATTGCAGCCTTACGGACAGGAGCATCATGTTCCATCATGGAGACGAGAGAATGACCTTCCACTATTTTGGGAATTTCCAGATCATACATACTAAGTAAAGTGGGCATGATATCGATATTCTGGGTTATTGAGTGGCGTTTTGTTCCAGCCTGGTCAGAATGATCAGGATGATAGAACAATAGTGGAATATGGCTGATCTCGTTGTAGAACGGCATTCGGCTCTTGGCCCACCATTCATGTTCACCTAAAAGGAAGCCATGATCGGTGGTCACAATCAAGGCGGTGTTTTTCCAAAGCTCATGTTTGTCGAAGTAATCGAGCAGAAGTCCTAAATATTCATCACACATGGTCATCAGAGCAGCATAATTGGCTCTCAACTCATCTATCTCTTCTTCTGACTCCTGAACCCGTTTGTAGATCGGCCAGGTAAGGATAGGTCCTTTATAGTCGGTAGGGTAGAGCTCACGAAATCGTTCTGGTACAAAGAACGGTTCATGGGGATCAAAACATTCAAGATTCAATACCCAATTATCGGCCTCTCTATTGGTGTCAAGGAACTTAAATGCCGCGTTGAAGCACTGCACCATTGGGTGATCCTCTTCATCCGGCATCGCTTCATGGTTGATGATTCCCTGGCCCCTTCCTCCCTTTTTTCCAGGTTCAGCATACTGCAGAGGGTGATACTTTTCCTTATACTCAGGAAGTGGTGGATTTACTACCGCAGCCCAAGGGTCCCATTCCTGGCCACGCATGAATTCCCAGGAGTTGTAGCGATTGGCGTAGGTTAGACCTCCATCCTCCCAGTAGTGATAATGATCAGAAATCAGGTGGGCATAGATTCCATTTCTTTTCATCAGTTCAAATCCAGAGATGTCGAAAGGTTCAATCGGTCCCCAGCTTCGGTGTAGAAAATTATGCCGGCCTGTGTGCAGTTCCCTTCTGGCCGGCATGCATGGGAGACTGCCCACATAATGATTGGTAAAGGTGACTGATTTGTCAGCAAACCGCTGGAAGTTGGGCGTAATAAGGTTGCCGCCGTAACACTCCAAACCACGCCGTATTAATGAATCAAACAGTACAAATACTGTACGCATGATTAAGCTCCTCTTATATATTTAAAGTGATGGCTTAAAATCAATTTACCGGGGCTGCCATCGTGCTACTAATTTGTTGAGACACATGAAAATTCATGAAGATTATAAGCCCAGACTCTGCAGCCGTCTTCGTTTGCGCCAATCGTTTATAAAGGGACAGACTAAAAGAATCAGAGCTATCAGTAGAAATGCGATCGAGATCGGGTCAGTAAACAGTGGTGTATAATCACCATCAGTGATCATCAATCCCTGACGGAGTTCACTCTCCGCGATAGGTGCCAGGATATAGCCAATCACGAACGGTCCCAAATCAAACCCTCCCCGCTCTAGGAGAAATCCAATTAACCCAAAACCCAACATAGTCCAGACATCAAACATAGTGTTATTGACAGCAAAGGTTCCTACTACACAGCAGACGACAATCAACGGTAAGAGGTAGGCCTTTGGGATATCGATTATTCGGACATAAAGCCTGACCAGTCCTACCATTAAAAAGAACATCACAAATGTGGCGACAAGGTCGACCATGATCACATTCCAGACAATGTCTGGGTTTGTCACAAACAGCATGGGGCCTGGTTGAATCGTATGAATCATCAGGGCTCCAATCAGGATGGCATCAGCGACGCTGCCCGGAATACCCAGGGCCACAAGTGGAATAAGGGCTCCTCCCACTGAAGCGTTGTTGGCAGCTTCGGAGGCGACGATACCCTCGTCTGCGCCATGACCGAACTTCTCAGGGGTTTTGGAACTGCTTTTGGCGACCGAATAGGAAATCACCGAGGCAACTGCCGCCCCGACTCCCGGCAGAATACCTATACCTGTACCGATTGATGAGGATCTGAATAGATTGACTGCCTGGTCCTTGAGATCCTTGAGAGAAATGAAGAGGCTTGATTTGCCGTACTCTATCCTGGTGACTACCTGCCTGATCTCCAGAGTGTCCTTGAAAAGCTGACTAACTGCGAAGATACCTATCAGGACTGGCAATAATTTGAAGCCACCAGCCAGATCACCATAGCCGAAGGTCAGTCTCATCTGACCCACTGAAGGATCGACTCCTGGAAGAGCGATCAGTATTCCGAACAATCCGGATATCAGCCCCTTAATAATATCACTACGACCCAGCGTGGCAATCAGCACTAGGGCCATGACTACCAGAGCGAAGTAATTGAACGGGCTGAGCCTCATGGCCAGCAGAGAAATTGGTTTAGCCGAAGTGGCCAGGATCACCCAGGCAAAAAGGCCGCCAATAAAAGAGGCCGTGATTCCTAGTCCCAAGGCTCGACCCGGCCTTCCTTGCTGCGACATTGGGTAGCCGTCAAAGGGCGTCATCACCGCTGCTGGGGCTCCTGGCATGCGGAGCAGGGTAGCGGCCACGAGTCCTCCAGTGATCCCGCCCACATACATGGAGACGAGCAAGGTTGTAGCGTGAACCGGGGTCATGTAAAAGGTGATAGGTACGGTGAGGGCGATAAGCATTGAGCCTGTTAACCCCGGAATACCGCCGACCACGATCCCCAAAAAGGTTCCCAACACGATCAACCCGATCTGGACTGGCGTGAAGAGCGCTATGGTAGCTTCCAACATTTCCAGTCCTCCTCTCTAGGTTCCGGGCAGATCGACAACGAATATCTTGGTGAAGACAAAAAAGAGGACCAAGGAGAACACCAGGGAAACCACCAAACCCCAGATCAGATTGGTCCGACTACGGTCGCTTAACACAAAAATTGTCGCCCACAAAAAGAGGGTACTCAAGACGGTAAAGCTGGCCAACCGCATCTGAAAAGCGAGGCAGTAGACAATTGTAGCCACCAGTAAGATAACGACCAGATGTGGAGTCTTCTCCCATGAGTTTTCATCTGAAGGGAGCTCTGATGAGTTGATTTCAGGGGATATATGCTGCTTCTGTGAAGGCACTGCCTTGGCGTTCTTTCTGGAGACAGCTAGCAACTGACGGAGCAGGCCCAAAATGCAGAGCACTAGAATGCAGACGGAAACCACCAGTGGCACCGCACCTGAGCCCAGTGGGTCAAAGACGCCTGGAGGCAGCTTCTGGGCCTCCCAGGCAAAAGGAACCGTGATCAGAATAACCAGGCAATAGCCCAAAGTTTCAAATGACAGAAAAGATTTCTGCATGATAGCGGCCCCCCCTTCCAATACTATTAGCAGATGGTAATGGTCAGCATGGTCAGATCAACCATACTGACCCAGTTTTTTATCTCTACTACTTCTTCTTTGCGCGCTTAGCCACTGGTTCGACCCTTGTCCAGAGATCATCAAGCTCCTCACCAAGACCGCTGGAATTTAGGTAATCCTGTTCCATGGCGTTCTTTGCCAGGAAAGTCTGCATGCTCTTGGTTTCCAGTGCCTTGGCAACCATTTCAGCAAAACCATCTATTGCTTCCTGTGGGGTGCCTTTGGGTGCGAAGTACCACATGCCAAAACAGAAGGAAAAGTCATACCCAAATTCTTTGAAAGTAGGCACTTCTGGGATAGATGCGTGGCGCTCGTTACCAGCATATACCAGCAATTGAATGGGAGACTCGGGGTTCGCTTCGCCTTCGGGTGTACGAGTATAAGTGACTGCTGCAGAGGCAGAAAAGGCACCTACGTCAACATGATCACCAGCCAGGGCCGGATAGGTTTTGGCATCCCCGCCGGTCTGGACAAAACGGAACTTTGCTCCCTCTTTGAGGTCTTGGGTCATGATGCCATAGACATGATTTATCGCTCCTAAATTGGCCCCATGTACAAGGCTGTTAGGTTTTTCTGCAGCTTTGGTTAGCAGGTCATCGAAATCTTTTATGTCAAGATTTTTTCTTGCTACAGTAAATTCACAGACTGACCCTACCTGGGCAACTGGCTCGAAATCCCGATAACCGAAATCAAGCATGCCGCTGGCTTCTCCAGTCATCAAAGCCATATGCATTACGACAAAATTATAACCATCGGGATTTGCATCTTTGGCTTTGCGCAGGCCAATTGAGAAATGGCCGCCCACGTTAAGTACGGTAAGAGGCTGTGAGAGGAGATTGTTGTCCGTGACTGCCTTCTGCAGAGCACGTGTTGTGGCATCAACTGCGCCCGCTCCAGGGTTCCAAGGGATGATTATCTTTACAGGTTTTTCTGGCCACTGGGCAAACACAGGAGAACTAATAAGGCCGATTGAGACAAACAAGACTAACGTGATGATTCGCATTTTCCCTTCCATGTTGATCCTCCTCATTATTGAGATCTTTGTATGCTCTGCATTGGTTAAAATGCTTCGCAGATGATTGTCTTCACAATGCTATGCTCTGCTATCAGATAATACATGACATCGAGCCTACCTTTATTTGTAGTGGTGAAGACGGTATACATGGCCAGCAAGTCTAAATTGAAACTGATCTCTAATTCATTAATTGCCGATTAATTAATGAAAGTCAAGCAAAATTTACACCCAATATATGTGAGGATTATAATTTTGATAAAATCCAGTATAAATAATTATATTATTGATATTATTATATATTTGTGACAAGTCTTTTTTCTACTGTTGATTTTCTGATGAATTAGAGGTAATTTACAAGTAATTAGATTGATAAGCTAATCAGAGATGAACTGGAGTGTAAGCAACTATGGTAGTGAAGAACTCAGATGATATTTTTAGTCCCATAGCGGTCAAGGATCCGGCTGAACTCATAATTGAGCAGATAAGAGATCATATTTCGGCCGGCATACTCAAGCCGGGTGAGAGACTACCGTCTGAACCCAAAATGGTTGAGAGTTTTAATGTTTCCAGGGCAATTGTGAGGCGTGCCTTAAAGCGTCTGGATGCCTATGGCATTGTGAAAGTTATCCCTCACAGTGGCACCTATGTTGCCGGACTTGGTGTTGAAGCTTTGGGCGGACTGTTTTCCAATGTGCTGAACCTGGAGAAAAAGGATTATGAAGATCTAGCAAAGGTGAGATTTTTACTTGAGTCAGAGGCCGTCAGGACCGTTTCCTCCAATATCTCTGTTGAAGGGCTTAACGAACTTGAATCCATTATCAAAGACTATAGAAACCAGGTGAAGAAAGGAATCATCAGTCTGCACGAGGACCTTGTCTTTCATATTAAGATAGCTGAGAACACAGGAAACAATATTTTAAAAACCTTGATCGCTTTGCTGACCTCTGAGACACTTACCAAATTAGGTGAACTAGAGGTGGAACTCGGAAAAGATAAATTGCTTGGGAGATTGAGAGATGCGGTTGACGAACATCAAAAAATCTATGAAGCAATCAAGCAGAAAGATCCCGAGAAAGCGGTGAAAGCCCTAGAAAATCATTATCTGAAGGCAAGACAATTCAGAGAGAGAGCGACTAAGCAATTAATCAATTAAGCACGATCATTTCCGAATACTTTGGCTAAAGATTAGGCAGACGATCTATCGTTAGCCAGGCATGATGAGTTTGAGATAACTTTTGGAAACCTTCTGATCGGCTAGTGTGAAGGCTTTGAAGACTAATACAATAGGGTTATCAATAATTGCAACATGTTCCGATAAAGGTGGAAGTGGGGCTGGTGTGCAACTATTGATAACCCTATTCTATGAGTCTATATTTCAGATTTTTCTTAAGTACCTGAAATTGCCAATGGATTCCTATTCAACCTATTAGATATTAAGACGCAAGAATCGCAACTCCTTTATGGGGGAAGCAGCATCTATCATTTTTGCTCTTTCAAATTATCATTTTCTCTGATACTCTACGATACATATACTACGAAGTGGTAATTGAAGCCACAGCATCCCCCTTCTTTCGTAGCCATATAGCTAACTGACAGTGTCATAGTGACCTGTTAAATATAAACCAATTAAAAGGAGGGCTATTTGAAAACGAAACTGATGCTGTTTGTTCTGTCAAGTTTCTTTATCTTCACGTTATCTGCGGCTCTTGCAGATGATTATGTTGGTTCAGAGAAATGTTTTGACTGTCACGCAGAACAATACAACAAGTGGCAAGCATCGGGGCATCCATGGAAGCTCCGCAAAGCTGAAAAAGCGCAATACTCAAAGTTGCCTTTGCCGCCAGGGTATAGCTGGGATGATATTTCATACGTTATCGGAGGTGCGGTCAAAAAGGCCCGATTTATAAACAACGATGGATATATAATCACAACAGCCAAAGATGGCTCTGAAGCCAAAACTCAGTACAACATGGAAGATGGAAGTTGGTCATTCTACCACAAGGGAGAAAAGAAACCTTATAAGTGCGGCCCCTGCCATATGACAGCCTATTCACCAGATGGACATCAAGACAATCTGGAGGGAATGATAGGTACCTGGGCAGAAGACGGTATCAGTTGTGAGGAATGCCACGGTCCCGGGGAGAAGCATCTTCAAAATCCGGTTAAGGAAACAATCAAGAGGATCACTGAAGTGGACTTATGTGGCAAGTGCCACCAACGAGGTGGAACCGGTCCAGAACCCCCCGCAAAGGGAGGATTTATTCGTCACCATGAGCAGATTAATGAATTGAAGGCCGGCGCTCACGGAGACCTTTCCTGTGTAGAATGCCATAATCCCCATGAGCGAGCCATTTTGGTCCAAAAGAACATCTGCGCTGAATGTCATGAGGACATCGCTGCAAGCTATGCTGAGACGTTACACGGCAAGCAGGAAACAGAATGTATCGAGTGTCATATGCCAAAGGCCAGCAAGTCGGCAATAAGCGTTGCGACCTACACTGGAGATGTACGTACGCATATAGTCACGATCAATACGGCAGCGGATGCTAACATGTTCAAGGAGGTTGAAAAGGACGGCAAAACAACAACCTATGCCAAGGGTTTTGTTACCGTGGAATATACTTGCCTGAGCTGTCACGGTAGCAGGGACAAGGCATGGGCCTCAAAGTACGCAACTAATTTCCACGACACTAACTAGTATCTCTTTTAGAAAGTAATAGAGCAGACCAACCGCATGAGCCTACAGGTTCTTGCGGTTGGTTTTGTTTTGGGGGGAGATTATTCCAACACGTACCCATTAAAAAAATTGACTCAAATAGGTTGCCAGATCAAATCGCAACAACAATATTGATGACTTCATTCTGAACTTCTTCCTGTATCTCTACAGAATCGTCTGGTCCTCAGACGAATCTTTTCACCAGGACGGTAAAATCTGAACTTCACAGACATAATGTCTGACAGATAATTGAATCATCCCCATCCCCTGTTAAGATAGATTGTCACCGCATGTGACATTAATTCTACAACGAGGAGGAAAGTCATGGGGAAGAATCTGCACACTAAATTTGTCGGCATGGATGTTCATCAAAAATCAATTCCCATCTACGGGGTGTTTTGATCTAAGTTTGTCGTGGTGTTTGTCAGAATTGACTAAGACTGGTTACTACAAAATGTGAGCTTGGGTGAAACTTTTTTAAGGTTGGCACCTACTTTTTACATAATTTGTGATCGGAGTTCTCCTTACAATTTACTAAAGCTCGGTCACCTTTTTTGCTGTGTAGATAGGCAAATTCCCACGGATCGATGTGGTTGCTTTCATATAAAAACATGTTCCCATTCATGATTGAACCACAGTTGCTAAAGCCACTCAGAGGCATGCGAGTACCTTTCTTGAAGAAATAGGCGGCAGTCATACGGCCATCTGTGTGAGACGGCGCATGGGTATTTATGTAATCAGTCATATCTTGTGTTTTCGGGGAGCCATCAAATTCATATGTCATAATCCGGTTCTTGTTAATTTCGCAGTCTGCAATTCTGCTAACATTGGTTGGAGCACCAGCAAAGGCTGAACTTGTATAGAATAAAAGCAGTATGCAACCGATAAATAATTTCATAAATACCTTCTAAAAAATGGTTTATCCCAAATGCAATAAACATCTTTCTAAATTCATTCTTAGGGATGTTTATTATTATTGATGAGAAAATTAGACAAAAAAAGGCTTCCTGTGGCAAGGTCAAATGTCAGGGCGTTTTAGTAAATTTTAGCTTCATAGAATAGGGTTATCAATAGTTGCACTCCAGCACCACTTCCACCTCCATCAGAACATGTTGCAATTATTGATAACCCTATTCTATCAATATCAATGACATAGATTCTGCAGGAATTCACCATTTGATGTTGTTTATGACGCAGAATGTCTGTATTTCATATTTGTTTCAAGTAAATGAAAAGCTAATAACAGAGGCGATTTTTATTTTTCTATCGAAGAGTAATGGCTGCTGATACTTTTGACAAAACTAAACGCTCTACAATCATGAGAGCAGTCAAATCAAAAAACACTTCACCGGAGATGTTTGTCAGAAGAGTCATTTACTCAAAAGGGTATCGTTATCGTTTACATGTCAAAGAACTACGAGGTTCACCAGATATTGTGTTCCCTCGATACAAAACAGTGGTTTTTGTGAACGGTTGCTATTGGCATGGGCATGGATGTTCAAGAAGTAGGATACCAAAAACAAATTCAGAATATTGGTTAGCTAAAATACATAAAAATATGGATCGTGATGAAAAAAACCTGCAATTGTTAAGTTCAAAGGGATGGACTGCGCTAACTATTTGGGAGTTTCGCCAGGTGTTTGGTATGGCTACGCGATTGGAAAATCAAACATGGTGCTGATAAAAAAGGTGGAAATAGGTACTACCCCCTGTTAATAGGTAATGGAATGTGTTACATTACCCATACTGGGAGGTTGTAGATATAGAAAAGGTCGGATACATGAACTCTTTTGAATATGATGTTTTACAGCAGTTTCCTGTTTCCCATACCATGGTTCGTACAATACGACAGATCGGAGAATACCGGGGCAAACAAGAGTTATTCAAAACCCAATCGCCCCAGGTTCTGGAGACGCTGCGCCAGGTTGCGGTGATCCAAAGTACCGAATGCTCGAACCGCATTGAAGGGGTAACTGCACCATTAGCCCGAATAAAAGATCTCATCGACCACAAGACTGAACCGCAAAATCGATCTGAACAGGAAATTGCAGGCTATCGGGATGTCTTGTCGACGATCCATACCAACGCATCTGAGATGCTGTTTACCAAGAACCTTGTTCTTCAGTTGCATAGGGATCTCTATCAGTATTTACCTGGTGAAGGTGGTCACTGGAAACAGGTGGACAATGAGATTACCGAGACTGGCCCAGGGGGGGGGAGCGTTGTACGATTCACTCCTGTTCCCGCTTTTAAAACCGATGATGCAATGGAGCGGTTGCATGCAGGATTTTCAAAACTGTTACACGGCCAGGAGATCGACCCCTTATTTCTGATTGGGACATATGTATTTGATTTTCTCTGTATTCATCCATTCCGTGACGGCAATGGTCGCCTGGCCCGGCTTCTTACCCTGTTGCTTCTTTACCAGGCTGGCTATGACGTTGGCCGGTTCATAAGTTTGGAACAGATTGTGGAGCGTACAAAGGATAGTTATTACGATACGCTCTATCGTTCATCCGCGAACTGGCATGAGGGCAAGCACTCATTGCTGCCATGGCTGGAATATTTCCTCGGCGTCGTAATCCTGGGAGCTTTTCGGGAGTTCGAAAACCGAACAGGTCTGGTGGCAGGAGGGAGAGGGACAAAGACGGCGATGGTTATCGATGCTATCAATAGGTTTTCTGGTGACTTTTCCATTGGGGAGATTAAAGAGCGCTGCCCCACTGTAGGTATTGATATGATCCGGCGGGTACTCAGGCGGGAACGTGACGAAGGTAAAATAACCTGCGTCGGGCGCGGCCCGCAGGCCAAGTGGAAAAAGAATGGGTAATACACCCATATAATAGGTAATGAGCTTGCTGTTAATGCATATTTAGATGTAGATCGGCTTGAACAGCACAATCACTTCTGCCAGCAAAAACCGGGTACAAAACCGGGTATTGTCTTAA
>JABDPQ010000607.1 GCA_013042695.1 Desulfobacterales bacterium
TTTCTGTCCCCTATCCGGGAGCAAGCCCAGAAGAGATTGAAAAAGGCATAGTGATCGCCATTGAAGAAAGGATCAGTAGTCTTGATTTTATAGAAAGGATTGAAAGTAATTCCAGAGAAGGGAATGCTAACATTACCATAGAACTGCTTGCCGGGGCCAATGCAGATAAGGCACTGCAAAGCATCAAGAGCGAAGTTGACCGAATTACTTCTCTTCCCCTAGATTCCGAGCGTCCTAATGTCCAGCTGCAAGTCAGGAGAAGAGAAGTTGTTCGCATGGCGCTGCACGGTAATGTATCTAAAGCTGAACTTTTCAGAACGGCATCGGTCATAAAAGATGAGTTACTCTCAAGAAGCGAGATTAGCCAAGTAGAACTTTGGGGGCTACTGGCACCTGAAATCAGTATTGAGGTCTCTCGGCATGCTCTAAATGAGTACGGTTTGACCTTGGGTGATATCTCATCGATTATAGCCGCAAAAGCTGTAGACATACCTGGTGGAGCAATTAAAGCCATCAGCGGTGAAATTCTAGTGCGTACCATCGAAAGCCGAGATTTTGCCAAAGAATTCTCTAGCATTGAACTTATAAGCAATTTCGAGGGAAACTCCGTTCGTCTCGGCGATATTGCCACCGTCAAAGAGGGCTATGAAGATTTTCCTCGAGAAAGTTATTACAATGGCCAACCTTCAGTTAGAATTTCTGTCTTCCGAATAGGTAATCAGACCCCGCAATCAATTTCAATCGCTACGCGTGATTTTGTGGATATTTTTTCACAAAACCTCCCTCAAGGCATTGAGTTATCAATATACAGCGATCGTTCAAAATATTATAAGGAGCGGCTGGAACTCCTATTAAAAAATGGAGTTCTTGGTTTATGCCTTGTTTTACTTATTCTTGGCCTATTTCTTGAACCTCGGTTGGCCTTCTGGGTATCCATGGGAATCCCGATATCAATTGTTGGATCTTTCCTGATCTTATGGCTTATTGGCGGCAGTATCAACATGGTTTCCATGTTTGCTTTTATCGTAACACTTGGAATCATTGTTGATGATGCCGTTATTGTCGGTGAGAACATATTTTACCATCGGCAACGTTCAACAGATGGCAAGGCTGCCGCAATTGCTGGTGCCCGTGAAATGGCAATACCGGTCTTTGTTGCAGTGCTGACCAATATCCTCGCATTTCTGCCGCTACTTTTCGTCCCTGGCTCTACAGGAAAATTCTTTTCAATATTACCAACCGTGGTTATCTCGGTTTTCATTATCTCCTTTTTTGAATGTCTATTAATATTGCCAGCTCATCTCTCATATAGACTGAATATTAATTCCAAAAAGAACATCCTTGCAACTATACCTCGCTTTTTCAATCATAATCTCGAAATCTTCATAACTTCATTATTTAAACCGGTTTTAGCGGTATGCCTTAAAAACAGATATCTTACCCTTCTATTTGCCTTATGTTTTTTGGTTATCTGTTTTACCTACTGGCAAATGGGCTGGATCAATTTCTCTTTCAGGCCTCAAATACAAACAGATAGTATTGACGCTGAAATCGAACTTCCATTTGGAGTAGCGTTAAGCGAGGTTAAAAGAATTGCAGATATTGTTGAGCAGGGAGGCTATCGGGTTATTGAAAAACACGGCGGTAAAAATATTCTCATCGGAGCCAGAAAAGAAATTGGTCGAGGAGGAAGTAATCAGGCTGCTATCACCTTTACGCTCGTCTCACAGAACAATCGCACCATAACAACAAAAGAATTCAGTAGGGAATGGCGCAGAGAAGTTGGGATTATTCCCGGCCTGGAAAGATTGTTTTTTGATTTTCTTATTGGACCTGGAGGCGCTTCAGCCATTAAAATCGAACTCACACATCCTGAACCGGAAATTCTTGAAAAAGGGGCCACTGAACTTGCAGATTATCTTCGTAATTACAATGGAGTAACGGACATTAACGATGGTTTTGCAGAAGGTAAGCCACAACTCGATTTTCAACTTTCGGCAGAAGGTGTTTCAGCTGGCTTAACAGCAAAGAGTCTTGGAACCCAGTTAAGACATGCCTTTTTCGGCTCAGAAGCAATTAGGCAGCAGCGAGGTAAAGATGAAGTCAAGGTCATGGTCAGACTACCAAAAGATGAACGCAATTCCCTCTATATACTTGAGGACCTGCTGGTTAAAGCAGATCAGGATGTACTTCTGCCCATAAAACAGGCGGCAACCTTCAGCAATAACCGCGCTTATACTGAGATCAGACGCGTTGACGGGCGTCGTGTCGTTAACGTCACCGCCAATGTCATCCCCGGCCAGGCTAACGAAAATAAAATCTTAGCGAGCCTCAGAACAGATTTTCTCCCTGAACTTTTGGCAACCCATAGCGGTCTGAGCTACTCGTTTCAGGGAAGAGAGAGAGAGCGGCAAAGTGCCGTTAAACAGCTGCTGATAGACATGTTTCTGCTTTTCCCGGCAATCTTCGCCATACTCTCAATATTATTCCGGAGCTACATCCAGGCACTGTTCATTATGATGGTTATTCCTTTTGGCATCATTGGGGCACTTCTTGGTCATATTATTATGGGATACGATCTCAGTATCATTAGTATATTTGGCATGATCGCCCTGTGCGGCGTGGTCATAAACGGAGGCTTGGTCTATACCGTCACAGCCAATAAATACAACGAAGCCAGAGACAACCCGTATAATGCTGCCCTTGAGGCGGCCCTGAGAAGATTTCGACCGATTGTGCTCACCGCATTAACCACGTTTTTCGGTCTTGCACCGATGATTTTTGAACAGTCTATCCAGGCACGTTTTTTAGTTCCTATGGCGATTTCACTGGGCTATGGGATTTTATTCTCCACGGTTATCATCCTCATTTTAACACCATGCTTATATGTAATTTCTCAAGATTTATCTTCTTTTATAAAGCCAAAACATTGATTTTTAACTAGAAAACGTCACGGCAACCACTCTCAATCGTCAACATCTACTGATTAAAGGTAATAAAACGCTTCTCAATTGCTTCACTCTGCACATCGAGTATCCTGCATCTGAAAAGAAGATTAATAAAAAATGCAAAGAAAGCACATAACTGTGTGTACAATGAATTCAGCTGAGTCCCATTCCGGATCGTTTTTTCCGTTCGATTATCATTTATTAGCTGGTACATGCCTCTGCACGTTCACATGAATATCAACGCAACCAAGAAAAAATTTCTAGTAATCGCCGTTTTACTGGTTTGTGTTGTTCTTGTTTTTATTGTTATCAATTATACAAAACAATTAGACACCCAAGTAAAACAGAGCTTCGAAGGTAAACGATGGTCACTTCCTGCCGTGGTTTATGCAAGACCGCTCGACATCTATCCTGGTCTGAAGCTGTCTGCCGACATGTTTGAAAAAGAGTTGCAGCTGGCAGGATACCGCCTGGAAAACCCGATAATGAGTCCTGGTGGATACTATCGTCAAAAAACAATCTTCCAGGTAATCACCAGGAGTTTTGTATTCCCTTCAGGGTATGAAAAATCGACTAATACGACTATTTCCTTTGCTCATGGTCGTGTCTCACAGCTTATCGATAACACCTCATCTGAGGCAATTATTTCTTTACAACTCGATCCAGCCAGGATTGGCAGTTTCCATCCGCTAATCAATGAAGACCGAATACTCGTAACAACATCTGAGATTCCTGATCTGCTCCGCAACACGCTGGTAGCTGTTGAAGATCAAGATTTTTATTCACACCATGGATTATCACCGATAGGTATTGCTCGTTCCCTTATCGCAAATATTAAAGCAGGTAAAGTTGTTCAGGGGGGCAGTACAATAACACAGCAATTAGTGAAAAATTTTTTCCTCGATCGCTCTCGAACCATCTCTCGAAAGGTGCAGGAAGCTATAATGGCTCTGTTAATGGAGCACAATTATTCAAAGGACGAGATTCTTACTGCATACATCAATGAAGTCTTTATGGGACAAGATGGCAACCGGGCAGTGCATGGTTTTGCCCTGGCAAGCCAATTTTATTTTCGTCGTGATCTATCGGACCTATCCGTAGAGCAGATAGCAACATTGGTTGGCATGGTTAAAGGCCCTTCTTTCTATGATATTCGGAGCCACCCGGAACGCTGCCTGGCCAGAAGAGAGGTTGTTTTACAGCTCATGGTCGAAGCCGGTATCATCGACAGCGAGACATTCACCAACGCCCGTGACGAGGAGCTTAGTGATGTAAAGCCGCAAAAAAATGGGTTCAATCGTTTTCCAGCCTTCTTGGACCTGGTTAGAAGACAGTTGAAAACTGATTATAAAGAAGAAGATCTGACAACAGATGGTCTAAAAATATTTACGACGCTTGATCCTCAAGTCCAGCTTCAGGCTGAAGCCAGCTTCAGCCTGGCAATCAAAAAGCTTGAAAAACAGCTGCAACAAAAACAAATTGAGGGAGCAGTAATCTTCAGCGGCAGGGAAAGTGGCGAGGTCCAGGCCCTCATAGGCGGGCGCAAATATGTTGCTTCAGGTTTCAATAGAGCACTCGATGCCCAAAGACAAATTGGTTCGTTGGTTAAACCTGCAGTCTATCTGACTGCTTTAAACCAGGGATATACGCTTGCTTCACCGATCAATGATAGTGCATTATCTGTTGAATCAACTGAGAGTAAGTGGCAGCCGCAAAATTACGACAAAAAAGAACATGGCAGAGTCGCTCTATACGCTGCCTTAGTTAAATCATATAATTTAGCAACGGTCAGGCTGGGTCTGGATGTTGGATTGGAAAATGTCATTGCAACGATCAAAAGACTGGGGCACAGCAAGACCCTTGAGCCATATCCATCCCTTTTACTGGGAGCAATTGCCATGAGCCCGGCAGAAGTTACGCAGATCTACCAGACTATCGCCACCGGTGGTTTTTATATGCCACTGCGCTCAATACGAAGTGTTATGACAGCTGACAATAGTCTCCTCTCACGCTATGAACTGGAGGTAGAGCAGCGATTCTCACCGCAATCTATTTTTTTACTCACCCATGCACTCAAGCGAGTTTTGACAGAGGGGACGGGGCGTAACTCATCTATCAGCAACAGCTCTACCTATGCCGGAAAAACAGGTACATCTGATGATCTAAGAGATAGTTGGTTTGCCGGTTTCTCGGAAGATTCATTAGCCGTCGTCTGGCTCGGCAGAGATGACAATAAGACGACTGGCCTTACCGGTGCAACTGGGGCTCTGGGTGTCTGGACGCAGATTATGGCTGATAGCGATGCAAGTTCTCTGGAACAAGTGCAGCCAGCTGATATCAAGTGGACGCGAATTGATCCTGAGACACTTGAACCAACATCTTCTTTTAACTCACAAAGCACCGTGTTACCATTTCTCGAGGGTACCTCGCCCGACAAGTACTGGCAGTTGCCTGAAATTGACATCAAGTCTATTGAAAAAGGAGCACGCGATTTCTTTGATAGTCTTAACAAGCTCATCAATTGAAGAGACTCAATTAAAATGGATAGATTCGACCCAAAAAAACGAAAAAACATAAGGTTTTCTCCTTATATTATCGTTATATTGGTTTTATTCTTAATTAGCAGCTGTGCAACTATTGCGCCGGAACGGCCTGTGCCGCCTCCAGCTCCGCAAGCCTCTTTACCGCCTCCAGATAGGTCAATAGCCCCTACTCCGAAATCGCAGGCGGCTGCGTCTCTTCATGATAAAGCACGAGACTATCTGGCCATGGGTAAGTATTCACAGGCTGAACTAACAATTGAACGCGCTTTGCGCATCGATCCCAGAAACGCCGGAATCTGGTACACGCTTGCACAGACAAAATACCTGCAAAAAGAATATGCCCAGACAATCAACATGTGTCTGAAATCTAAAAGTTTGATCACAAAACATGATCGGCTGCAGAAGATGAATGATGATTTAATTTCGCAGGCGCAAATGTATCTTCACTGATAATTGTACTGTCTGTTGATCTGCAGTAAAATCGATATACTAACGAGCCTTTTACAAAATGATGATTTTCGTTCAAGGTCAAACCATGCGAAAAATTTTTTACCACAGGCATATAATCGAGATTCTGAGGATAAAAATTTGAGCATAACTTAGAGGTTGAACGAAAAGGGCGTTTTGTAAGTGGCTCTAACGGTTGGTTATTTTCTCTTATGAGGAAAAACAAGAAAGGTTAAACCTAAAAAAATGAGCAGAAGGCCAATCCATGCTAATACCGATAATTGTTCTCCAACCACAAGCACTCCAAGGAGCCCTGCAGTAAGTGGTTCGGCAAGAGAGAGCGTCACTGCTGTTGAGACCTGTACGGTTTTCAACCCTTTGCTGAAACAGAAATATGATAATGCCGTTGCCAAAAGTCCAAGATGAATAACTATCAGCATTCCATTTACAGTGAGCACCCAACTGAGATTTGAGCTGATCAAAAGAGGCAGCAGAAAAAGAGCACCGGTGCAAAACACAATTGCCGTCACCGATTCAGCTTTTCTGTTAGGAAGTAACAATTTTATGCAAAGTGCATACGTGGCATACGATAAACCAGCCCCAAGTGCCAATATAATGCCAACGAAATTGACGTGCACACCATCTGATTTGCCCAACAGAAGCATACAGCCGACGAGAGCGCATATCGTTGAAAGATACCATTTTTGTTGAGGATGCTTATTCAAGACCAAGACATCCAGGATTCCAGCAAAAATAGGTGCCGAACCGATACCAACAACTGTTCCTACAGCGACACCGGTCAGAGAAACTCCCCAGAAAAAACAAACCTGATAGGCAGCCACAAAAATACCGGCGACGAGACATAGAGCGGGAGGCACAGAGGTCAAAAAGGACCGGTCTCTAATCAATGCATAGATTGCCAGCCCGCACCCTCCAATAAGCAAACGCAGGGCTCCTATAGTATGGGGTGTACTCTCAGGAGGAGCCAGTGCTTGCGAGGTTCCCGTCGTACCCCATAGAACAGCGGCTAAAATAATAAGAGCGCCGCCAGTCAGTCGTATCCTCTTGACTTCCTTTACACCCTCATTCATACGTATATCGTCCTCAGGGTAACGCTCAAGACCTCTTCTTATCGATGATTTTACAGATGCGTGAGGCCCCCTTTGTGCCGATTCCGGCGATGATCTATACAACAGATTTTTCACCTACTACAATATGTATCAGACACCAAGGTATCGTGTTTTTACCTTCAGATTTTCTCGAAGATCTTCTGTCGTTCCTGTCCACACGACTTTTCCTCGCTCCATGATATAGTGGTGCTTGGCTATTTTCATCAATGGCTCTAGGTTCTTGTCTATAACAAGAATAGCGAGTCCTTTGCCCTTGAGTATCTGAAGACCTTTCCATATCTCATGCCTTAGGATCGGCGCCAATCCCTCAGTGGCTTCATCAAGAATAAGAAGCTTGGGATTGGTCATCAAAGCCCTTCCGACAGCGAGCATCTGTTGCTCTCCTCCAGAAATTTGATTACCGAAATGTTTGAGTCTTTCACCCAATCGGGGGAATATCACCAGTATATCATCAAGACGATATGGTTCTCTCACGGATCGGTAATTTGATGCAGTCGCAATGATATTCTCATAGACGGTGAGATTTGGAAAAATCTGTCTTCCTTCCGGCACAAGACCAATACCGAGGCGTGCTATCTCATGGCTAGATCTCTTGGTGATTTCCTGATTCATGAAGGTGATTTTTCCCGATTTGACTGGGGTAATCCCCATGATCGATTTAACCGTTGTACTCTTTCCCATACCATTACGACCAAGCATCGTCACGACTTCGCCTTCTCTCACCTGCAGAGAAACCTCGAAGAGCGCCTGGCTCGAGCCGTAAAACGTATTAACCCCCTTAACTTCAAGCATACCTATTCCTCACCAAGATACGCTGATCGCACTTCTACGCTCCGACGAATGGCGTCGGGAGGACCACCAGCAATACGCTCGCCATAAACAATCACCGTGATATAGTCTGCAAGTGCAAACACGGCTTCCATATCATGTTCGACAAGAAGGATCGTTGTCTCACCTTGTATCCGCCTGATAAGTTTAGACAACTCAACGGCTCCGCCAGGCCCCATCCCTGCCATAGGTTCATCAAGCACCAGCATCTTGGGACTGCCAATCAAAGCCATACCAACCTCAAGCTGTCGTTTCTCTCCATGAGACAACAATCCAGCGCGATGATCAGACTTTTCAATTAAATCAACACGCCCAAGTGCAGCAGGAAGCTCTTTTATGACAATTGGCGTTTTCAGACAATTTCTCCAAAATCGGTAATTATGCCCATTATGAGCAATAATTGATAAAGCCATGTTTTCAGCAACACTCAAATTTTCAAAAATTGAAGTAATTTGAAATGATCTTGCAAGTCCCAGTGCTGCTCGCTGATATGACGCCATCTGACTGATTTCAATCCCATCAAAAACTATTGAGCCAGAATCAGGACGTATATCTCCACTGATTTGATTGACAAGCGTAGTTTTGCCGGCACCATTAGGTCCTATTACGGCGTGGATATCCCCTTTTTTTATCTTAAAAGATAGATCTCTACTCGCTTTTATAGCGCCAAAAGATTTAAAAAGGTTTTTTACGTCAAGAATATAATCAGTCATGATTCTTCCCATGGCCAGTCAATAAGCCAAACAAACCTTTTTTGGCAAAGACAACGACACCTATGAGGACTGGACCGAGATACACCATCCAGTGTTCGGTATACATCGCCAGTACCTCTTCGAGCACGAGAAAAATCACTGCACCAAGTATTGGTCCAAAAAGCGTTCCAAGTCCGCCCAGCAGTACCATCACCATAAGTTCTCCGGACAATGTCCAGTGCATGAGATTTGGACTAACGTATTCAGTATGGTTAGCCAACAATACTCCGGCAAGGCCCGCTCCTGCTCCAGCAATCATAAAACAGATGAGTTTATAACGATAAGAGTTGATTCCAAGCGCTTTAATTCTCCTGTCATTATTACTCGATCCTCTCACCACAAGGCCAAATCGTGAGTTAACCAAACGATATGAAAGCAGCAGAAATGCTATCAGCATGAAGAGGCAAACATAATAAAAATGGGTGTCCACAGACAAGTCCAGGCCAGGAATTTGATTTCTTGAATAAAGAGATAAGCCGTCATCCCCTCCATATTTTTCAAGTCCGACACTGAAATAATAGGTCATTTGGGCAAAAGCGAGCGTAATCATAATGAAATGCATGCCAGTCGTCCTCAAACAGAGCGCTCCAATGATTAGGGCGCACAATCCAGAGACAAGGACGGCAACCGGCCAGACGATGAGTCCATTTTCACTGCCGGGGATAAAACCAAACAGTGGCTCTGCCTCATATCCATGATAATAGAGGATCCCGACCACATAGGCACCAATGCCTACGTAAGCGGCATGCCCAAGACTAATAAGACCGCCATATCCGATAAGCAGATCCAGGCTTACCGCAGCCAACGCATAAATGAGAATTCGACTGACAAGAGATATGAAGTATTGCTCGCCGAAATAGGTTGCCATGAATGGCAGAATGACCAGTGCTAAGCCACCGCTTACGACCACCAATGATGTTCTTGAAAAAAAAGACATTAGGAGTGAGCTGGAAACAGCCCTCGCGGTTTCCAGATGAGAATGATCGCCATAAGAATATATATAGCCATAGAAGCAAGTGAAGCGGCAGC
>JABDPQ010000608.1 GCA_013042695.1 Desulfobacterales bacterium
CACCTTTTTCTGAACTATCTCCTGGGGAAAGAGCTCAAAAGCTCGATTCACCGCTATTCTGCAATCATCATAGGTTCCCGAATGTATCATGACACGATGCATATCATCTCCTTTTCGTTAGCGTGCACCTGTTAATGTACCAGTCATCAAGTAGTCTCCAGTTAACACCAGAAAAAGTTTGACAAACTCTTCGACCCTTTTCACACAATGCTCAAACATCAACAATATAAATTGATTATCACCAAATCTCAGCTAAACAAAGAAATAAGGCGAAGAGTGATGACGGAAGTTGCATCGCGTAGACCCGTCAGAGCTGTGAAAAGGCCCGCAAGAGTTGTGGACGGGACGGCCTCACTGCACTGATGATCAGGTCGGAGAGGAGCAACTGGAGTCAGCTCACTTCGTCGCCTATATCTTCTCATGTCACTTAATGTAGCTGATTTTGATTGGTAATCAGATAATAAAATGAGCAAATTGAACATTATCCTCTGCTGCACGTATTTAGATAATCGTCTTGGAAAACATGCTGACACCCGGCGAAAGTGCCTGCCGGGCACCATACTCCGGCAGAGTTCCCCGCGTGAACCCGAGTTGCATGTATATGCCATGTAACTTGGGATTATTGGTGAGTGAGAGTATGAGCTTAAAACCCAGGCGTTTGGCCTCAGCTTCAAAAGCCGTAACCGTAAACACACCCACACGCTGATTACGAAATCGAGTAGAGATTGCCAATGCTCCAAGTTCAATGGTCTGAGAATCGATTACCAGACGCTCAGCACAACCGACAGCAACACCATCGATGATCGTCAGCCGAAACTGCTCCCTGTGCTCACTCAGGTATTGTTTACTTCGTGGTTTGAGATAGCCCTTTTTCTTATATAGGTTCAGGATGCCGGTTACCATCTCGATGTCTTCGTCAGTTTCAACAGGAATAAACTCTTCCTTAAAGTTATTGGCAATGAGGGTTCCGGTTCCCTCAACCGTGAACAGTTCATGTTTTATGCTGTTTTTTCGTGCTGGTAGAATATGAACTCGATCATAGGCGCCATCGGCAATGCGACGGCAAATTTGTTCCAAAACTCCGGCAATATTTACATTGGCAACAAATTCAGCCATGTTTTGCAAGGTGTCTCGAGTGGTAAGGGTATTGATCCGTCGCCCATGTGCATCACAAAGATATTTTCT
Source organism: Desulfobacterales bacterium (assembly GCA_013042695.1). Lineage (GTDB taxonomy): Bacteria > Desulfobacterota > Desulfobulbia > Desulfobulbales > Desulfocapsaceae > JABDPQ01. Next base: position 1,186 of record JABDPQ010000608.1, read on the forward strand.
TTCAAGGAAAATAAGTTTGAAAACCGATTGCTCCCGATCCAACACATGGGTATAAAAATCCTCCTCTGGAGCAACGCGTTTTATTACCGTTTCGGGCAAACGATCGGCAAGCATTTTGAAATGTTTCTGATTGGCGAAACGATTGGCCATATTATGATAGAGCGTTGTCTGAATGGACTGACGATTGAGAAACTTTATATCGGCCAGAATGTGGGCAAAATTGTCACGAAGTATCCCCTCTCTGCAGGCTATACAAACGTGTTTGCCGCTTAAAGCCTGGTGGTATTCAGCAAGATATAGTCGTGGCATGAGAGGTCAGTGCATTGTTTCGCGATACAGTTTAAACGTAAGATGAAATCAGGCTATGTATCTTTTTTGATGTTGTGGCTGATGATTGTACCCAACAAAATTGCGAATTGCTGCAAGAAATCTGCTGCGAAGCTGAACGCTTCAATCATTGCAGAGAGGTGAAGATTGTGGCTCTCAAACCACATTATATTGAGAGCCTTTTGCAAAATGACGATTTTCGTTCAAAGTCAAACCATGCGAAAAATTTTTACCACAGCCATATAATTGATATTTCGAGGATAAAAATTTAATCATAACGCAGAGGTTGAACAAAAGGGCGTTTTGCAAGTGGCTCTTTAGGTAGGCTGTTTAATTAAGCGTGATCTGCATTAAGCAAATTGGGGACGCACCGCGATTATTATCATTGCAGTGCATTTGCGAATGGGCTTAGTTTTATGTCGCTGAAATGCCCTTACAATAACATATCGACCGAAAATCACTTTTCATCAGCTGACTGATTCAAAGGGTCCCCAAGGCAAGCTTCGTCCACGATCGACCGTCGTAATTCCACAGACCGTGCGGGCCAAAGTCCACTGCCAGATTGTGTTTTCCCCATACTGCTAATTTCTCAGGGTTCCAAAGGGACAATCGTATCCATGAGCCATCAAAATTCCACAGTCCATTTGCTCCAAAATCGACTACCAGATTTTTACCGCCCCAGGAGAGCATATGCTCTGCCTGCCATGAACCAAACGTCCAGCGCTCAACTCCTGTATCTGCTGCTGCAATTTGAGGTAAAAAGCAAGCGACTGTCAGGATGAAAATGAGAAGACAATTCTTTGAGCGTTTCATCGGCTGACCTCCACATGAATGCTGCAGGGGACTGAATCGTGGTCTGTCCCCATTTTATCCTATCAATCCGTTTTTTCGAGCTCCTGCAAATAGGTGTTGAGTTGCTCCTCCTGTTCCGGAGAAAGTTCCATAAATTCCCCACCTAATTCCATTGAAAATGGTGTTTGATTGTTCCTATCCTGCAGAAACTTAACCCATACCTTCTTGACCTGTAATTGCTCCAAGCTCAGACCCGTCGTAACATGGATATCCATCGACCATTCACTTGGAAATTCAGTCTGCTTGACACATTTAAATGAAAACCCATCTCGTGTCAGGTCGATAATCTGGCAAATTCCATAAGGTGTGACCGCTATACCGGTTTCTGCCTCAAGGCGCATTCGCCTTCTTTGTTTCTTATGATTTGTTGCAGACTGATCCAAATGAGTCGTTTTGTCTGAGCTGTCAGGCCGAGTTATATTATTCACCGCTAATCTCCTGATGGTGCATCTATATTGAGCATTAGTATACAATATTCACGATAACTCTCTAAAGCCACCCATACGGCTTCATCGTCAAGGTTCTCATCGGGCTTTCAACTACGGTTAAAGCTGGTGTTCTGCAGGCGGGCGTATTTCTCAGGTAACATACGCCAAGGGAGTGCAGCCGGCACCAGCTTTTAATTCATACCATACGGTTGTTTAAGCACTTTTTCTTGGCGTCAACTGCCAAATATTTGGCAGTTGACGCCAGTAAAGTATCATCTCCTCCGGCGAGAAAAAACCAGGTACACTCTTCCGTGACCTAGTAATTCTTTCTGAACATTGCCATTCAGCCGATACAAAGCCAATTCAAAGACGGAATCAGATAATTGTTTTGATGTATTACAAATGGGCTCAGTCAATGAGCAGGTTCTGGAATCTACTCGAAGTCTGTTTTGCACCGGGAAATCGAGCCAACTATCCAACTGAATGAAAACAGTACATTCAAGACAAGAACATGGATTTGATGGAAATCGCATTTCTATTGGGTTTCCCTGAGCAGAGTACCTTCTCGAGATCGTTCAAGAGATGGACAGGCACATCC
>JABDPQ010000191.1 GCA_013042695.1 Desulfobacterales bacterium
CCTTTCCCCAAGATAATGGAACCGGTATAGGAGATATACTGATTGGCCCATTTCTTCAGTGGGATCCTGTTATGAGGGATGGAAGACCATTTTTTATGCAGCGGATCGAGTTACAAATGATTTTTCCTACCGGCAAGTATGATGAAAACAAATCTCTGAATCCGGGCAGCAATTTTTTTTCCTTTAACCCCTATTGGTCTGGTACCTTATTTATAACTCCCAATTGGACAGCAACTACCCGAGTTCATTACCTGTGGAATGCAGAAAACTCAGATCCCTTTGGCGGTGCCAATAAAAAAACTGCCGGACAGGCCATACATCTGAATTTTGCCACATCCTATGCTGTTATTGCCAATACCTTTCGCCTGGGGATAAACGGCTATTATCTCAAACAAATTACTGATAGCGAGGTGGACGGTGTGGATATGAATAACAGTAAGGAGGAGGTGCTTGCCATAGGTCCCGGGGCCCTATGGTCATTTTCTCAAAATAACCACCTGTTTTTTAATGCTTACTTCGAAACAGGTGTTGAGAACAGGTCAGAAGGTCAGCGCTATAATGTACGCTTTGTCCATCATTTCTAGCCTATTTTGATAAGAATCCTGCACCAGAGAGGTGAATCTTTCTACGCATATACTTGTAAGATTCACCTCTGAAATTTTATAAAACCGAACTCACTATTCCGACAATCTGGAAGGATGCGCTCTGGAAATAGGTAATAGCTTGAAAAATCTCTTGAATCTCCTCAAAACGTTCTTTTACCAACACTTCTTATAGCTTATAAGAGAATAGATCTCGGTTATTTACGTTATTTATCTCGTATTAGTTCTCATTATTTCGACGTTTTTCTCAAAAAAACATTCTGGCATAGTTTTTGATGTAGTTATTGCAAAGAGGGTGGGGTAACATTTTGGAACACTCCAAAGTGTCCTAACCCCAGTAGGTTGAGGGTGGCAATGAAAAACTAACGACTTTGCCGGAATTGATACCATGAAAAGCCAGCAGGCATTCCCAACCGGGAAAGAAAAAGTAGCATCAAAGTCCTTCGTTCGAGCAGATGCGAAAGCAGTTATTACTTGTATGGCCTGTAACAAGGTCGATCAGATCTCAGTTGAAAACTTACCCCTTCGGAAGATTAATCTAAAAGTGAAATGCTCCTGTTCGCATCTTTACAAGGTTACCTTGGACTACCGGCAATCCTTTCGAAAGTCCACCAACCTGATGGGGGCTTATACAATTCACCAACCAGGAATATTTGAAAGAATTGCTGTAATTAGAAATATTTCATTAGGCGGGATCTGTCTTGAAGTAGAGGATGGGCATAAAATTCGGAGCGGTCAGCAAGGATTTATTGATTTTATCCTTGATGACAAAAAGAAAACCCGTATCAGAAAAGAATTCTCAGTTCGGACAGTCGCAGGGAAAAATATTGGTTGTAAATTTAAAAATAGTGCTCTTTATGAAAAAGAGCTCGGTTTCTACCTTTTATACAATCACTAGCTCCGAAGAAAGAAGGTTCTTCAGGCGACTTCTCGTTTTAACTTTGCAACTGCACTATGGGGACTGGTCAGAACAGGACAGTCAACTATCTCGTTAACTGAAGCGAATGCTTGTGAAGCAGAAAATTGGGCAAGCATCACCGCATCACAACCTGTGAGAGATGTTGCCGCTTTTTTAAGCAGTCTGTTATGTTCTTCTTTATCACCAGCTCTTAGTGCTGCCAGAGCCTCTTTCTGCAGAATGGAAGTTAGTTTTGCCCCTGTGTTTGTGAGATTTGAAAGGGTTCTAAATTCCGATTCCAGAGATGGGATGCTTGGTCCGAATGTGGCGAGCATGCCAATTTTTGTTCCCGCTTTAAGCGCCTCTTCAAACATCGCCTCATTTGGCTTCAAAACAGGAATATTCAACTTTTCTTTTGCTTGTTCAATTGCATCTCCAAAAGCAGAACAGGTATAAAGAATACCGTCAGCACCGATTCCTAAGGCATATTCCGCAAGGGCTATGATCCTTTCGGTAATTTTTTCAGTGAGACTGCCTGCCTCCAAAAGATCCTGGCTCAGTGAGTCGTCGAGGATGTTAACTGTCTGTGCTTCAGGCCATAGCTTGCTAAAGGCTTGTTCGATTGGATCAATTGAAAAGGGCATGGCATGGATGAGAACGATTCTGATTTTTTTGTTTTGTATCATGATATTTAGCTTGATGGAGGTTTGCTAATCGTATTATTTTGAGACCAACTGCAGGCTCAATGGAACTTTCTTTCTACCACTCATGGAATTGCCACCTAAGTAATATAGTTAGAATGCGTGAATTGTTTTAAAATATTGTAATAAATAGATAATATTACGGTTCTCGTGCTTTTTCTCACTTATTATTTCATAAAATCTGCAAAAAAAGGTAGGCTATATATAAGCTATTTATGGTGAAGAGGCATGAATGATTTGACGTCTCTTCGTGCAGCCATGTCCGTCATATGAAGGACATATAATCATTGTCTACTTTTTTAGATGCGAGAAAATGATGGTTCCTACAGCTGGAAAATTATTACTGGTCTTTGTGCTCATTTCTCTACCATTTTCCTTTGTTGAAGCTGCTCCTGTTCAACAGCCAGTGTTGGTAACAAATATTCGCTGGACAGGAACCTCGTGGTTCGGCTCCCCTATTATTCACAATCTTGGCGTCGGTGAAAGAAAACTGGTGGGAACGTTCTATGACGTCTTCGTCTGGGACAACCAGTTCAATGAACTTGCAGAAGCCCCTCACGGTACTAATGAGCCGCATAAGGGGCGAATTTATCCTCCCGCAGTATGTGCAGATCTGGAGGGTGATGGTATCTACGAAGTCGTTGTTGCCTCTACCCAGGGATCTGTTGCTGCCTACGAATGGAAAAACAATAGCTTAACCCTTAAAGCAGGGTGGCCGGCAAGTGCCTGTGACGGAGGACAGTGTCCGGAAGTGCGAGGTATGGCGGCGGGTGATCTTGATGGTGACGGGGACATAGAAATTGTGGTGACGACGACGCAGACAGTGACAGAGGCACAAGTCTTTATATTCAATGCAGATGGAACCATTTATCAGCCTGCTGGCTACGGTTGCAGTGCATGGCCGCGCTATAATACGGCTACAGGTGAATGCGGTGATGCCGATGATAATGGTCAGGGGAATAACGGCTATGGATGTTATGGCTTAAATGTCGGAATTGGTAATCTTGATGATGATTCCTTCTTGGAGGTTGTCGTAACCTATGACAATCACCAGATTAACGTGTTCAATCATACCGGGGAAAGCATGCTGGCCTCGGATTACTTCAGCAATCGTTCTTCTCAATTTTCCGGCAACCGCATGAACTGGGGGCAGTTTATCCGCTGGTTCGACCCCCAAGTTGAAGAAAATCATTATAATCTTCATACCGGTACCTGGCCTCATCCAAGCTCTCAGAAATGGATGCAGTGGACTGATTCACCTCCCAACGTTATTGATGTGGATGGAGACGGCAAAAATGAAGTTGTCGGGGTCTCCAATGTCGAAATGGATGTCCCTTACGATACCAAACATCACTCGGTCATGGTGTTGGAAGGCTCGTATGGTGACGGCTCCAGAAGCGCCCGCCGCCTGACAGGCTGGGAGATGCCGGTTTCGTCAGGCTACCCACAGAGCAGGGCAGGACATAGCTGGTACCCACCTGCGAACCCTCCTGCACCGACGACGGCAAACATCACCGGGGATTCTCGTCCGGAAACGATATACGCCGCTCATGACGGTCATCTCTATTGCATATCTCCGGCAGCCACAACGCTTTGGAGCTATGATTTCAGGCACGGCAGAAACCTGATGTATGCATCGGAGGCCATGGTTGCAGATTTGAACCAGGATTATGAGCCGGAAATAATATTCACCACCTATGGGGACCCGGAAAATATCGTTCCAGGGGTGGCTCATGGGTACCTGGTTATCCTTAACCGAGACGGCCAGCTGCTCCACGATATCGAGTTTCCTGTTCAGGGAACCAATGGTAACGGTAAAGGCGCCCCAGCAGCTCCTACGGTAATGGATCTTGATGGCGATGGTGATCTTGAGATTGTTGCCCAGACGTTTGGGGCGGGTGCTTTTGTTTACTCGGTCCCGGATTCTGCTGAAAATCAACTGATCTGGCCCACGGGTCGCGGCAATTATCTTCGAGACGGCAGATCCTGGATTGATGCCAACGGCAGCAACGTGGCTGGTGATGTTAACAGCGACGGGCTGCCAAACCTCTACGACTCAATCTCGGCACTACAAACGGTTACAGGCATGGCTTCCTCTGACAATCCCGATGCGGATATCAATGGCGATCAGAAAATTGGCTTGGAGGAAGCTATCTACTTATTAAACCAGGCTGCAGATTTGTAGGGATAAGACGTCGCTTATTTCGATCGTGATCTAATTATTCCACGTTATTCAGATCTGATTTTTCCTGAGGCGAGAACTTGCCACACCAGTGATGATGCGACACTATCGGATGCTGGGTGGCCTGGAAAATATTTGACCAGCTGTTGCCGCCAACCAGTTTTTCAATAATCATCGGAGGATGCAATCTGCATTCTCCGCACTCGTCGTCAAATATCTCAAACCATTTACAAGAATGGCATTGTATTTCTGTCAATGTTCCTCTCCATATATTTGGAATAGTTTATATAATTTAGTCTGTGTCGATTTTATCCATCCGTTGCAATATTTTGTCTTGCTTTCAGGGCTGCAAGGGCTGTCAGGTTGAATATATTATCTGCTCTGGCGCCGCGTTCAACAATATGCGCTGATTTTTTCAAGCCAACGAGGATCGGACCAATTGTATCTAC
>JABDPQ010000617.1 GCA_013042695.1 Desulfobacterales bacterium
GGTCTTAGCTCCTCGTTAACCGTGTAATAAGTTACTTCACCATAAATCTAAATCGCTTGGCAGTAAGGGAAAGATATGCCGCTGAATAAACAAATCCGTGATATTATGGTTCCAATCACCGAATATGTCACGACGAGGGAGGATAGAACCCTGAAGGAAGCAGTGCTCGACCTGCGCAAAATATACTGCAAGGTTGAGACCGATGAATGTACCAAGGCAGGCCGCCGAACCTGTCTGGTTCTTGATAGCGATTCGACCTTAACCGGTATTATTGACTTTCAGTCTATCCTGAAAACATTGATACCGGAAATTGCCGGCGGCATCGGTGAGAAACTTGCATCCTTGGAAAAGTCTGTAGCGTTAGCCGAGTCTGGTGTCACAGAGATGGATAAGTCAAATGCCGGTCTAGCCCAGCGCGTACTTACCCATGCGGAAACAAGGGTTGGGGACATGATGTTGAGGGTTCGTGGGAAAGGAATCCAAGCGGACGATCATCTCATCGAGAGTCTTAGAACTATGCATCGCCTCAAAGTAACAGTGATGCCAGTTTACGATGAAAATAAGCTTGTCGGTGTTCTTCAAGACTCAGATCTGTTTCTTGCTGTCGCCGATATCCTCAACCAATAATCCATCCGAACATATAGCCTGGCTTGCACAGGACTTCTATTTATTAGGTGTCAGGCCAGCCAGCCGATTTGTTGAGCATGCTGCAATATTCCATCTCGGCACTGTTGGAAATTTCCACTTAATGCCTTAGGTGGTTATAATAGGCTGTATTGTCTATATATGGATGGTAGCGAAAATGATTCAGAGTTAAGATATGAATAAGAAATCTCCTTACACCCTGCATGCCAGATCGAGTCAGAGCCGGGCTCGGTGTGGAGAAGTGCGGACACGTCAGGGTGTTTTCCAAACTCCTGTGTTTATGCCGGTGGGAACTCAGGCCTCAGTAAAGGCTGTTACACCCGAAAATTTAAAGGAAATAGGTGCCCAGATTATACTTGGAAACACTTATCATCTCTTTGTCAGGCCAGGACACCGACTTATCAAACAACATGGCGGGCTGCATGGATTCATGAATTGGGACCCTTCCATATTGACTGACAGCGGGGGCTTTCAGATTTTCAGTTTAAAAGAGCTTGCCAAAATCAGCGAAGAAGGTGCTGCTTTCAGGTCTCATTTGGATGGGTCTCGACTTTTCTTAGGACCTGAGGATGCCATCGAGGTTCAGGAAGCTCTGGGTTCTGATATCATGATGTGCCTGGATACCTGTATACCTTATCCGGTAAACCAAGATGAGACAGAAGCTTCAACAGAACTGACGAGCCGTTGGGCCTGGCGCTGCCGCCAGGCTCACTCGAAGAGGGATCAATTGCTTTTTGGAATCGTGCAGGGGGGGATGTACCCAAAGCTGAGGCAACGATCAGCAGAACAATTAATTGAAATTGGCTTTGACGGTTACGCCATCGGCGGTCTTAGCGTCGGGGAGACGAAGGAGTTGATGCATGACATGACAGAGGCAACCGTCCCCCATTTGCCTGTAGATTATCCGATATATCTGATGGGGGTTGGTACACCGGAAGATCTCGTTGAAGGTGTATGGCGGGGAATTGATATGTTCGATTGTGTCATGCCGACCAGAAATGCCAGGAATGGCACGCTTTTCACGCATACAGGCAAGGTTGTTATCAAGAATTCGCGTTATCGTGACGACCCTTTGCCAATTGACGAGAACTGTACTTGTTATACATGTCAGAATTATTCCAGAGCCTATTTGCGGCACCTTTTCGTCTGTCGTGAGATCCTGGCATATCAGCTGAATACCATTCATAATCTCTTCTACTATGTCAATTTGATGAAAGACATCAGAAAGGCCATTGAAAATGACAGCTATGGTGCGTTCAGAAACGATTTTTATGGCATGCTTGAGAGTGATTGATTATTGTAGCCCCAAGTTATACAGGGACAAGTGTGTCCTGGCCGGGGCAAACGAAAGTGGTTCAGGTGAGGACACAACGAGAATAATTTTTTTGGAGGTAGCAACATGACAGGAATAGCCTATGCAGCCGCACCGGCAGCAGGCGGTGGAGCAGGAGGATTTGCCTCTTTTCTTCCACTCATATTGATATTTGTTGTTTTCTATTTTCTGCTCATCAGGCCGCAGCAGAAAACAGC
>JABDPQ010000618.1 GCA_013042695.1 Desulfobacterales bacterium
ACCTTCTCTAACATTACTATTTTGTGCTGAGTTCATTATTTGTTACCTTTGATTAGGTGATTGTGCTAAGAAATCACTTTCTAAGTTCACGACAAAAAAAAATGGCTATCAGCCATAATTTGCGAGGACCAGATGGATAAAACATTACCAGCGTATTGTTGATCTTTCAACTTTTGTTATCTGTTATTTGCTGTTTCAAATTCAAACTTTACCAGCCATTTGTCAGAAGAAACCCAAGCTGAATATCAGCATATGAAAACACTATTCCATATAAGACAATCAAATCGACCGAACTTCTATGAAAAATGCAACTCTTACCAGGCCAGTTATCTTCAAAATCTTGCTCAATGACTCTTCTAGATATTTTTATACTGGAGTCAACCCGCTTTTCATATCAGTCAAAGTAGTCGCATAGGCGAGGATATTGCGACATATACGTGAATATTCCTGACCGACTTGCAACCCAGGTAATTGTTGGATAGTATGATTTAGCGATCTGACATTATTTTTAATTTTAGTCAGATGAGAGTAGATTTGAAGTATTTCTCAGTGCGTAAATGTTGCAGATAAAGAGATGGAGTTCTGACCGTAATGCTCTAAATCGGCTGAAACAGGATGTCGTCTATTATACGTTATACCAAAGAAATGATGGAAAACGATTTTACCGAATATGAGATCCTTCTAGAAACTCACAATGCAGGAGATCGAGTATTTATAAAATCTATTTTGGACGCAGAAGGTATAATCTATTTCATTCAGAATGAATATGTTGCTCCGTATTTATTCAATGCACTACCGATGAAGGTAATGGTGAAAAAGGATCAAATAGGAAAAGCAAAAGAAATTTTAAAGGATATCAAATTGTCTTACACGTATAATTTAAGGGATAAAACGAAAGATACCAATAATGACCCAGAGGATTAAAGGTATAACCAATCGTTTCACTTGACCATTTGCACTACGCGCAATTGGCAAGTGAATTTACCGTTAATATTGCTATCTCGAAGGTCTTAATATTCCACTAACACTTCAATTTTAGACTTCCTGCTTCTCTTCAAATTTCTGTCAGCATTACCTAACCACTACCAAGCGATAGCTTAACAGGAATATCTTCACTACGACCCGCTTCCAGGGCGGTTCATTGACAGGTTAGGGGGCCTGTTTATAATGGATATTAGTCAAGTGACAAATCAGGCTGTTGATTGACTCCATTAACCAAACAAAATATGGAGGTATATAATGTCATTAATAGTTCATTGTAAAGATGTTGGTTTTGATTGCGATGGTATTGTTGTGGCTGAGACTGAAGATGATTTGCTGCAACAAGTAGCTCATCATGCTCAATCATTGCATGGAGCGGAAACGATGACAGACGAGATTATTGCCAAAGTAAAATCAGTGATTCGAAAAGAATGACTATGAGGATATGAATATAGCTCATTTTCGATAAGGTTTTACCTTCTTATTCTCTAAATCATTATAAAAATCCCTATAAATCTCCGAAGATATAACAGGAATAATATGGAAACAGCAAAAAAAATGGTGACAGACAAGAGGCGGGAGATCGTGTCGGTGCCCGTGGGTACGACTCTTTTTGCCACACTTGAAAAAATGAATCAGAGTAAAGTGGGTGCCATTCTTGTCACCAGAGACGAAAAAATCATCGGTATATGGACGGAAAGAGATCTCATGCAGGATGTCATCCAAGAGGGCTTTGATCTTAAAAACGCATATATAGAAGATTACATGACCACCCTTCTGGTGTCTGCTCCCCATACCGATACGGTCTTTAATCTCATGGATAAATTTCTGGGGCTCAGGATCAGGCACCTGCTTATCGAAGAAGATGGAGATATTATCGGTCTGGTCTCGGGTGGTGACGTCATGAAATGCGTCATTCATGAAAAGGATGCAGAGTTGAAACAACTCAATTCCATGGTGAGTTGGGATTATTATGAGGGTTGGAAATGGAAGCCTGAAAAGCAATAGAGCCTATGGCCTTGGCAGGCTGATCACGCCCGCCTCTTCCCCCATGACAGGGTCAAGAATGGCTCTACCTTTTGTATTATCAAATTTAAAATCATTCAGCTGTTCATCTTGAAATACACGCCTGCTGGGCCTGACGCCCTCACCGCATGTTACCCCAGAAATTTCACTATCAGAATCTCATAAGCGACAATCGAACGAACTTCTTTTAGTCAACTATTGACAGGAACAAGCGTGCCACGAAGGCAGGCACAAGTCCTTCTTAGTACGCTAATTCCTGTAAATCTCAAAGGACGATTTTTCCTGATCAAATGTCAGAAAAAATAAATCTCAAAAACAAAAAGTACCAAGTCATGCTTGGATGTCTGTAACCTTTATTAGGTTCCCTGTTTGACAATTTTATTTACTTGACCTAACATGAAAGTGTACCGCCTCCTCTTACATGTGGCCCCGGTTAGTCTCCAGCTTTCCGGGGCCAAATTGTTCCTGTCTATTAACGGCTGCACTTTCATCATATAATCCATTGAGGTGTTAAATAACTTAACCAGAGGAGGTGTAAAATGATGAAAGTCAGTCAAGCGGTACATTACCACCTGGAATTTCACACGGCTAATATGCAAGAAAATACCCAAAGATGCGTTGAATATATCCTGAGAAAGCTCCACAATCAGTTTCAGGAGAGGGGCCTCGATTCAGTTTTTGAGGAAGATGTTCTCACATTCTTGATGAAGCACACTTGTAATCGATGACAAACTACCAAGAGGAACCGGTATGCTATCCTCTACTCCTTCTACAGTTACACCACACTACCACATAGTTGCATTTACATGTTAGGTAAAGTGGTTAGGATGTTAAGATAGGTTCTTTATTTGCTAGTTCTATACACTTCGAATGTAGATTGCATAATGGAGGAAAAGCGGTCTTCCTTCATTATGTTGATATGGAGAAACGTCCGTAAGCAAATTGTCAACTAATAGAGGAGGAAGTTATGCCAACATTTGTCAGCCTTGTAAACCTAACTGATCAGGGGGCCAAAAATATCAAAGAATCACCCCAGCGCTTTGAAGCGTTTCAAGCGATGGCTGGAAAGCTGGGTATTAAGATCAAGAGCGTCTACTACACCCAGGGACAATACGACATGGTGGTGATCCTGGAGGGGTCTGATGAAGCGGGTATGCTGTCGCTCCTTAATCTGGTCACGCTCGGCAATGCCCGCTTTCAGACTATGCGGGGGTTCTCTGTAGACGAAATGAAAGGATTTATAAGCAAGATGTCCTAATGCAATGCAAACGGTCGGAAGACCAATAGGACCATTTCACGTCAATGGCCATACACCAACCACACTCAAAAGATGCTGTATTAAATTATAGGAGTTGGTGTTGGCCATCAGTATATGGGTACTATCAACCCTTTTCATTCTCTGTGTGGTGCTGTTAAAATGAGTTATCATAGTATATCAGTACATTAGGAGCTGCCAGCCCAATACTTGCTGTGTAAATCTCTTTGTGCATTTTCTCGCCCCCCAGAGAGGGGTGGTTAGAAATGATATTGTAGAGGAAACATCTTTTGACTTTTTTATTTCCTTGACCTAACATGAAATTGTACGCCTCCTCTTAAATGTGGTCCCGGTTAGTCTCCAGCTCTCCGGGGCCAAGTTGTTTCAATTCCACAGCAAGAGTTTGGTTCCCTCGCTGAAATGGCCCGTCTGCATAATCAACGTCTTCTTAAACTTTCCTCGGTTGTTCAGGCAATCTCCAGCACAAAACGATTCAGTTGGAAAGAGAGGTTTTCAATTTGAAGGATGGAAAAATAAAAAAATGCCCACAAAGAAGTTGAGCTTCACCCTTAATATAGAGTGACGATAGAGCCGCTATAAAAATACCACCCAAGACCGATGGTAAAGAGTAGATTGCCCCACAGGGCATGTTCCAGGGCTACGACCGGCAGTGAACGCGTTACGTTAAAACGATAGGCAAAAAGCCAGCCGCCGAAAAAGGTCAGAACCGGGGCATACCAGTTAGCATAAAAGAGGTGGAATAGGCCGAAGCTGATGCCATTGAAAAAGATCAGACTCTGGCTGCTGGCGAAGAGGTCTTTATAGCGCTGAAAGAAGAAGACCCGGAAAATGAGCTCCTGAGGAAGGGCCGCAAGCAGGGGATAAAGGCACATCACCATCCCCCAGAACAGTGGTTTTCTGCGAGGGAAAGAGATAAACAACTCCGGCATATACTGAACCGTTAAAACAGTCAGCGCAGTGCCAAACAAGAGAAATGGAATTGCTATGAAGATCAGATGTGATTTCAGCTTTTCCAGCCGAACAAACACTAGACGGTCAAAGGTAAGGTCATGTAGCAGATAGAAAAGACAGATCGTAGAGCTTATGATCAGAACCGGAATTACGAAGAAGGCGACAGTGTGCCGAACCCAAAAAAAAATCAGCGGAACTATATAAAACAACACTATTAATTCCAACCTTCGTGCCTGGATCAATGAAACGTCTCCTACCTGAATAAACGAAACAGAGTTGCACATGATTTACACATGGTATCGTACATCATCCCAAGATAATTAACAGCAATGGTAAAGATTTTAGTTCTGTAATAATCAAATTAAGTCGGCAGATAACAGGCTGTGTAAGCCTTCTTCTAGCATAGGATCTTTCGGCGCCACCTACTGGGGAGGTCTACCACCTGCTTACGTTTGTGATATTTAAAAAGAGAACTGACAAAGATGAGATGATCGATCTTGAATTAGCGGCCAAAAACTTGCAGACCCATCTGCACACTGTTCCTAACGGATATATACAACGATGTGGCAGCAAACTTAAATTGAAATTATTCCTGTTAATCAATCTCGATGTACAGAATTATTTTGTTAGGTGTCCTCTGCTGACTGATGCTCTTGTTTTCTTTTACTCTCTAAAACCCTCAGGGTAAATTTCAATCACAATCAAACAACTGTCTATTTTATTTAGTAATTAAATCGAAGCCAGCTATTCCCCTCTAGCAAAGAAATGAGTAGCCACTTTGTGGCGTTGATAACAGCTAATATATTCTTATTACTTTCAGTATAATTAAATCGTTAGCGTGGCCAGTTCATTCATTAAATTTCGCCAATCTACTAATCTCAGCTAAGATGCTTATAGAAAAGAACCGACTGGTATTTACCAGGATACAGTCAAATGCGTTATCTGCTTTTTTCACAGAAGGAGATCGAAAATGTCCAATAAAAAATATGTTTTTATCTGTGTTCTTATTTTCACCAGTTCCTGCTCCTTCGTTTATAAATCATCAGCAGAGGAATCTTTAAATAGAAATCGAGCAGAAAACAAGATTTCAAATAGTATAGGAATGGAATTTGTTTATGTACCACCGGGATCCTTTTTAAGAGGAAGTCCCACAGATGAGCCAGGTCGGAACAGTGATGAAGAACGGCAGTTGGTGACTTTGACAAATGGCTATTACATGCAGACGACGGAGGTTACCCAAGGGCAATGGAAAGCAGTAATGGGAGTTTTGCCTCTCTATATTATAAAGTGCAATGAAAAGTGTCCGGTGGAACGCATATCTTGGAATGATGCGCAAGCATTTATCAATAAATTGAATGAACTCGAAGGAGTTGATAATTATAGACTACCGACTGAAGCAGAATGGGAATATGGTGCAAGAGCCGGAAGCAAAACCGCCTTTGCAAATGGAGAAATCTCCGTACTTGATTGTGGTAACGATGCAATATTGAATGAAATTGGCTGGTATTGCGGCAATTCAAAGTCTTATCCACACCATCCTGTTGCCCAAAAGAATCCAAATACGTGGGGACTGTATGACATGCACGGCAGTGTATGGGAGTGGTGTGTTGATTGGTATGATTATTATCCTCCAGGATCTCTAACTGATCCTGGAGGCCCATCTGGTGGTGCAGAACGTGTGCTGCGGGGTGGCGGCTTAGCCGATAACGCCAGCAGCTGTCGAGCAGCTAACCGTTACAGTCTAAGACCTGACATTATATTTGACTATATAGGATTCCGGTTGGTACGTTTACCCTAGATTTAGGTGTAAACGGGGAGATAAATCAACTTCCTCACAAACCCCAGATTGTTGTGTACTTCGAGCTTGATTGACACAGGAAATATCTTCTGATTTGCACATAAAAATAGCAGGGCATATATTGCCCTGCTATTCAAAGATTTGTATTGCTTTTCTTTTTTATTTGCAAGCCTCAGGGATTTTTCCACATAATATCTCAAGCTTATTTTTTGCAGCTGGGTATCCTTGCTCTGCTGCTTTTCTGTACCATTGAGCTGCTTTTTTATCGCTTTGCGGAACTCCTTCTCCATTCTCGTATATCAGCCCAAGGTTATATTGGGCATCGGAATAACCCTGCTGTGCATACTCTATTATGGAGTTATTATAATAGTCCGTGATTTCAGTTTTATATTGATCAACATCATATTTTGCACCTAATTGAGTCAAATCCCATAGCTCTGCATTCGGAAGACCCCTCAGTTCTTCATACAATTTGTCACGTTGAGTGGCATCTATTTG
The DNA here is from genome assembly GCA_013042695.1 of Desulfobacterales bacterium. Taxonomy (GTDB): domain Bacteria; phylum Desulfobacterota; class Desulfobulbia; order Desulfobulbales; family Desulfocapsaceae; genus JABDPQ01. The sequence continues at coordinate 6,531 of JABDPQ010000618.1, forward strand.
GGTTGTTCCGAAATTTTGGTAAAATTGTTCAACAGATGCACTATCTACATATTTTTGTTCAACCCAGAATATGAAATCTAACATTGTTACTTGCTTTGGTTTAATCTCAAAATCGATAGGATTAGGAGCTTTAACAGTGGTTGAGGACGTGGATGTAGTGACTTTGTGCTGTGGAATACTAATTATTTCCAAACCGTTAATCTGATATTTTCCCGAGGGGAAATTATCTAAAATAAAAAATTTTTCATTTCCTTTGGGAAATATATCAATCTTTAACTGTAATTCTGGGCTATAAAGCAAAGAGTAATAGTAAATATAACTATAAGCTGTTCTATTTTGAATCTTGGTCGGAATTATTAAAACACCTGTGTCATCTGAAGTAGGAACTGGTAGTTTTTGGCTGCATGATGAAATGAAAAAAGCTATCAAGATTCCTGTTATTATGAAGGATAATTGTTTCATTGTTTCACCTCCCCGAACCGATCATTTTATACACATTTTTGATTGAAAAGTTTCTTATATTCCTTATCTAAAACGAATTTACCTACATTCAAAACCAACTATTTCTATATCTTTTCCTTGGTCTTTGACGGCGACTTCGTAAAGTTTGCACCCTGGTTCATTAACTGAACCTGTGCCGTAATATGTACTCCCTTCTTTACGTGTAAATGTTCCAGGATAGTTCCCATAATCACCACTCCCATGTATCGAAAATGCGCATGAATCATTGATGCTTATAAATACAAATTCAGGATATAATCTATTTCCAACAGCAGTAAGGTAATAATCACCAGCAATTTCGTTACAACTTAACCCCTCTCCATCACCTGAAGAGCCTCCACCGCTTCATGATGAGATAACAAAAACTACAAAGAGCATAATTGCAAATCGGGACATAAGCGTTTGTAGTTTCATGATCTTCCCTCCTTAAAGTTATTTGTATATTAGAAATTCATCACTGCTAATAATAAGTGAATTGATATAGGTTAGTACTCTCCATGTCCCATATTGTTCTTTATCAAATTCATCGCCGCTAATGGCCTGTAGCAATGTTCCTTTCGGCTGCAATTTTAGCCAGAAATAAGACATATAACTCTGTTTTTGCTCTACGTTAAAATTGTGAGAGCTTTGTCTTTGTAAAGAACCTGATGAATCAATCCAATTAACATTGATGGTGTAATCTCCAGGTTCAAGATCTTTACATTCAATTTTTAAGTAGATTTTTTCGTAGGAGTTAAACTTGTTAGATATTTTGGTATAGGTACTGTCACTGTATATATTTGAGTGACAATTACTCATCTCATTTATGAATTGTGAAGCATTGCAATAGAGGCAATTAGCCAGCAAAATAGTTGTTGATATTACAATGGTCTTTTTGAAAGTGTTCATAAAATAAGTTTGAAGCTAGTTATTTGATATATCAAGAAACTCATTTGCTGAACGTTATCATTCAATATAAGCACAAATCCTAACAATTTAATGGCACGTTGTGGCGGTGAATGCAATGTGTGCTGTAAGAATTATTTTGGCTAGTACGGCTTATGGTATTAATCTCTTGGATATATATTCTATTACTGTTTCCACATCTTAGCTTTAGCCCATACAATCATGTGTTGTAGGAACTGTAGCAAGCTACGTTCCTAACAATTCAATTAGCCATAACCATATGATATTTAAAGGCTAATAAACGTTAGGCAAACAGGGCTTTTCTAAAAGGCGTAGATCAATGGGCATATTTTGTATATATCATCCAACACGGAATGTGTCTCTGGCCTCTTAAAAGATTAATAGACTCTATCTTGCAAGATCTCCAGGCTAATGTGTTTTGGATCAATCTCTGGAATAGTTGAGGTGAGTCCTGATATTATAAAAGGTTAAAACATGAATAGTGAGTGAATTTTTCAGGCGTCCAATTTGACCTGCTAAACACAAGGCGGGTAGGAGATAATTCCTGTCGTGCCGAGATAAATCCACAACCTCGGGAATCCCGATCGGGAGAGAAATTGGTTATTGCGAACCAGTCGATTGATTTAATACCTAATTAAAGTATTCCCTTAAATGTCGTTGATTTTTCCTGTCAATCAATCTCGATATACAGGAACAACTATCAATTTATGCCACCCCCACATCGTTCCATTTACCCGTTAGGTTTAATAGCTATTTTCTATAGTATTACTCCTAGTCTCTCGCGTTTAATTGGGTAATCTGAAAGTGACGTTCTGTCGCAAAATGAAGGAGGAGGAAATGATGAGATAGGATGGAAAAGAGGATGGAGGCTCCCAAATAAAGAGGAATTAATAAGCGTATTAGACACCTCTCAATCACCCCCAGCCCTACCCGAGGGACATCCATTTTCAAAACTAAATGATATGGATTTTGGTGGCGACGGAAATTACATTTATTTGACCAGCACTGAGGAACAAGGCGATAGCAATAGTGCTTGGATGATAAATATGTCGGTAGGCAGAGTGGGTGACAGCATCAAGCTCTTTGATTATAAAATATGGCCGGTACGAAATAGCAATTGATTTACTAAGGGGATTTCACAATGAGTAGGCTTATAGTTTGTTGTGCTTTGCTGTCGCTATCATTAACCACTGTTATATCCAGCACGGCATTTTGCTATGATCTTACCATTTTGACGGAAAATTCAGGTGAAAACAATTATCTCGACAGCAATGGACAAATAAAAGGTTTCAATACGGATATAGTACGAGAAATTATGCAACGGCTG
>JABDPQ010000625.1 GCA_013042695.1 Desulfobacterales bacterium
ATGCAAACCTGCGGCCGTGCGGCCAGAAATGCAGATGGCATGGTGATCATGTATGCAGATGATATAACCGGTTCGATGCGGCGTACCATAGAAGAAACTGAACGACGCCGTTTAATCCAAAAAGAATATAACAAGAAAAACAATATCATCCCGCAAACGATTATATCCTCAGTTAAAGACACCATCCACCAGTATTTAAAGGATGCCGGCTATCAATTTGGAGATGAGAAAAGTCAGGCAGCTGAGACTGGCGAGGAGATGCCTTTTTATGGATCGATTGTCGAGCTCGAAAAAGAGATCGGCAAGCTTGAAAAAAAGATGCATGAAGCGGCTCGGGAATTGGCCTTTGAAGAGGCTGCTCATTTACGGGACCGTATAAAATCACTGAGGAAACTGGAGATTGAGATCGGGTGAAATACCATTTGGTCAATAAATTGCTCGTTCGGGTCCTCCCGTTCCTGATATCATGGCTCTTGCGCCTATGGTTTGCCACCTGTCGAGTAAAAGAACATGGCACAGCCTTTAGAGAGGAAGCAGAGAGTTACCAGAAGGCAATAATTGCAGCCTTCTGGCATTATTCTCTGGTATATGTGTTTTATCATCTCAGAAAGGATTCTGCTGCAGTTCTTGTCAGCGCCAGTGAGGATGGAGAATATATCGCCCGTCTCGCGCATCATCTGAATTTTTTGACTGTCAGGGGCTCGAGCAATCGCCGCGGCATTCGTGCACTGCGAGAGTTGATGGCTTGTCTGGATAACGGCACTCATGTCGGCATTGTTGCCGACGGGTCCCAGGGACCTGCCAGGCAGGCTCAAGCAGGAGCAATTTTACTTGCTTCGAAAACCGGATCGCCAATTTTACCAATAGCCTGGTCAGCCTCACGAAGTTTCATTTTCGACTCCTGGGACCGAACCGCTATACCCAAGCCATTTTCTTGTATAACCTTCTTTTATGGAAAAGTGATCTGGGTACCCGCTGGCATTGACTCCGGTGGAGTTGAGGATTATCGCTTACAATTCGAAGAGCAATTAAACAATCTTTACCGCCAGGCGTGGTCCCTCCAAGATAGACAAGCTCATTGAAATGAACAAACCCAAAGGAATCGTCATAGCCGGTCTATCCGGCGGCTCTGGCAAGAGTGTGGTGTCTGTTGGACTTACTGCAGTGTGGAAAAAGGCCGGAAAATCTATCGCTCCGTTTAAAAAAGGACCTGACTATATTGATGCCGGCTGGCTTCAACTTGCCGCCGGTAGAGATTGCTATAACCTTGATCCTTACCTGGTCTCTGAAGATTTGATCCTGGCGTCATTTGACCAGCGTGGCAGTGGGTCTGACTTGGTCGTTGTCGAAGGTAATAGAGGTTTGTTTGATGGTGTAACCGCCAAGGGAGGTTTCTCTACCGCCGAACTGGCTTTGACCCTTGAACTGCCGATACTATTGGTGGTTAACTGTACGAAAACTACTCGCACCGTTGCGGCAATGGTACTTGGCTGTATGAATTTTGACGAGCGAATAAACCTATGTGGGGTGATTATCAATCATGTGGCAACATCACGCCAGAGCTCGATTATTACTGAAGCGGTCGAATATTATACCGGGGTTGACGTACTTGGAGTAATGCCGAGGATGAAGCAGGACATATTTCCGATGCGTCATCTCGGCATGATTCCGCACCAGGAGTATGAAGATTGTTCTTCAGCACTTGAATTTCTGGCAAAAAGTGCCAGAGAGAATATAGATATTCCAAAAGTAGAGGCGATAATGACGCCGGGTGCATCACCTGCAAATGACTCTATCATTGATCTGATGACCGTTCCTGCCGTCCGTGATGTCAGGGTCGGTATACTGCAGGATGCCGCTTTCCAGTTTTACTACCCCGAAAACATGATTGCTCTTGAACGCCAAGGGGTCGAACTTGTGCCGATAAATGCCATTAAAGACAATGAGCTGCCAGACATTGATGGATTGTATATCGGAGGTGGTTTTCCAGAGACCAGCGCCAGAGAACTTTCGGCCAATGAACGATTTCGCCGATCAGTTCGTCATGCCGCTGATTCAGGTATGCCGCTCTATGCCGAATGCGGGGGATTGATTTACCTTGCTTCATCGATAGTCCTGGATGACGAGGAATTCCCTCTTGCCGATGTCTTCCCGATTAGATTCGGTATGTCCTCAAAACCGCAGGCACACGGCTACTCAATTTTTTCATCTCACAAAAGCAACCCCTTTTATCCCGTTGGAACAAGAGTCAAGGGGCATGAGTTTCGCTATTCGACAATACTTGACTGGCAGGGCAGGCCCGAGGAATTAACTCTTAAAATGGAGCGAGGGACAGGTTTTATGGATGGCCGCGACGGACTCTGTTATAAAAATGTTCTGGCCTTGTATACCCACGTCCATGCAGAGGGTACACCAGAATGGGCCGTAGGGTTTGTTTCTAAATGCCGCGAATATAGGGATTACTGAATCAACAACGTTAGGAATATGGCATACTTAAAACGTTTCGAGCAGGGCCGCTTAATTGACGAGAGCTTGGTGGCAGGGAAGTCAGAAGAGTTGAACGCAGACAGGTCCATTGCCACTGATTTTAGGGTCAAGAGAACTCAAGAGCATAAATTTAATGGGTAGTGCTCTGAGAACTTCCCATTACTTTCAAAGATATTTTTTCTTGCATCTCAGAACTGGGTTCCGGCTCTTTCCAGTGTATAAATTGGCTGGTGACCCTCATAAAGGCCCCCTGGTCATCTTTGCACTTGTCGCAGACGCTTTCCGCATTGTCACGGTACATGATGACCTTTGACGCCGGTTCTCCCTCTTCAGATAGGGCCGCCATTTTTCGACAGCCGCAGTCAAGGCGTACAACGACGACACCAATTCCTTCGGGGCTGCCTTCGAGGATTCCTTCTACCATTGCTTCTTCACGCTTTTCAAGTTGTTTCTGTTTCTTGACCGTACCCTTTTTCTTCCCCATGAAATATGTACCTTTAAATTATGATTTTATGGTGTTAGCCACGCCAAGTGACGACGCCATACCCTAATCTCTAATATGATTTGTGCAATGAGAAAGAAACAGCCGGCTCTGCGTTTACATCCTATACTGTTAAAATTGTTCGTGCATTTTGTAGTACTGTATGCTTTTATGAATTTTGTAGTACCTATCGTGAATTACATTGATGGCGAATTCACTATTACATTGTGGCAGGGTCTTTTTGCTTGACAAATATATAGTCGTACATTAATGGATATTTACACGAAACGACTAATTTTGTGAATCGGTATTAAGGCGGGCTAAGTTATTGTAATACTAAGCCTATTTAATTTCCTTTATGGAGGTACAGTATGTTTGAGGTAGTTGTAGACGTTGATAAATGTAGTGGCGACGAAGAATGTGTAGCAGCATGTCCAGCACAGGTTTTCGAGATGGTGGATGGCAAAGCCGATCCCGTAGAAGCTGACGAATGTCTCGGCTGTGAGACCTGCATAGAAGTTTGTCCAGAAGGTGCTATTACTGTTACTGAAATGTAATACTCCCAATAGCCAGTTGCTTGATCGAGCCCATCGCTCCTTACGGGGTGTTGGGCTTGTCTGTTTTTAGCAGTTGGGAAAGTTTTTCGTGGGGCCAAGAATCATGCGCTTCAAACCGGGGGTTGACAGAAGGGTTCATGTTTTCTGTGCCGCCGGACTGTGGACTGCTATTGGTCTGATTCTTATAATGCGTGGCATTTTGTTGCTGCAGGCTGCTGATTATTTGTCATTAGGCCTGGTGGGAATACTGTTTGGCACTATCAAATCTTTGTTGGTGCTTGATAGATCAGCACGCCAAGGAATTGACAGGATAAGGCGCTTTGCCGACAATACCTGTATTGGTGCTGTCTATTCCTGGAAAACCTGGCTCCTGGTATTTGCCATGTTGAGTTTAGGTTTTATATTGCGTGCCATAAAACCCTCTCCACTGCTCTTTGGTCCGCTCGTTATTGCTATTGGCTGGGGATTGATTTTTTCCAGCAGACATGCATGGCAAGCCTGGATGAATTGGAAAAAACTACCACAATAACGATGACGATATCATCCTATAATAAAATCACGATTGATAGTGCTGCACTCGAGAAGAATTACCGTCTGATACGCCAACATGTGCCTCATCCGAGCAAGATAATGGCCATGATAAAGAGTGATGGCTACGGACACGGCATGATCACCTGTGCAGAAGCCTTTGCGCGAGCCGGATGCGAACATTTTGGTGTTGCTGAGATGAGTGAAGGAGTAGATCTCAGAGAAGCCGGCTGTGCTGGGACTATACTAACTTTTATGGGATTTGATCACCGGTGGAGCGATTATTTTTTTAGTCACAATCTCACCCCCGTTATCTATGACCTTGCCGATCTGCTGCATATAGCAGCTGTAGCCGAGCACAGACAAATTCGCATCCCCATCTATTTGAAATTTGACTGCGGCATGAGCCGTCTTGGTTTTTATCCCTCGGAATTTTCTGGCCTTGTGAGTCGCCTGCAGGCAATGGAGCATGTAGAGTTAGCTGGTTTGATGAGTCATTTCCCTTGCACGGATGATCGATCATCCGACAACACAACACAGGTTTATCAGGTTTTTAACCAGGCCGTCGGAACACTCAGTAAAGAGTCATTGTCTGTGCGTTCGATTGGCAACTCCGGCAGTGCCCTCTATTTTCCTCAAACTCATGACGACATGGTTCGGGTCGGCATTGCTCTTTATGGCTATTATCCCGATGGCCGCAAGGGCAGGCTGGCGGCAGATGGAGAATTGCTGGAGCCGGCAATGTCCTATTCCACGAGAGTTCTGCAGGTTAGGGATATCGCTGCCGGCACTGGCGTAAGTTATGGTCATACGTTCATTGCCGAAACAGATATGCGCCTGGCAGTTCTTCCCATAGGCTATAGCGATGGTTATCCCCGCACACTATCAAATAGAGCCGAAGTTCTTATTAGAGGCAAAAGGGCCCGGTTACGAGGCAGGGTCTGCATGAATCTGTGTATGGCTGATATCACTGATATTGATGGCGTTGAATCTGGAGACGAAGTGATCGTTCTCGGCACACAGGGACAAGAGACGATCGATGCAGATGAGCTCGGTGCCTGGTGCAACACGATAAGCTACGAAGTGCTCTGTTCACTTGGCAATAATAATGAAAGAGAGACGAGATTTACGATATGATTCGAGCCTGCGTAAAAGAAATTATTGATCGTTGTTTTGCCCAGGGTGTGCAAAATGGCTCATGGTCGGAGGCAGCTACAGGAAAATATACGGTTGAGGTACCGAAGCATGAGAATCAAGGAGATTTTTCGACTAACATTGCCATGGTTCTTGGCGGTGTGGAAAAACGCAATCCCCGAGAGATTGCAGCACTGCTCGCAAAGATGCTCAACCAGGATGATGGCTTAATAGAGGCAATCGAAATCGCCGGCCCTGGATTTGTCAATATCACCATTAAAAAAACCACATGGCAACAGTATATTAAACAGATAGAAGCGGCTGGTGACACCTTCGGCAGATCTGCTGTGGGCGGTGGCAGAAAAGTAATGGTAGAGTTCGTCAGTGCAAATCCGACGGGTCCGCTTTCAGTCGGCCATGGACGCCAGGCGATTCTTGGCGATTCGATAGCGCGACTGCTGACGGCAACAGGTCATGATGTTTTCCGCGAATATTATTACAACAATGCTGGTCGCCAGATGCGTGTTCTCGGGGAATCTACCAGGGCTCGGTATCTTGAGTTGCTTGGCGTTGAAAACAGTTTCCCCGAAGATGGTTATCAAGGAGACTATATCTATGACATTGCTCAGGAATTAGTCGACACTGTGGGAGCGGGCCTCAGAGATAGCAAAGACCTTGAGCCGTTTCAGCAAAAAGCAGAAGAAGCAATCTTTACAACAATTTCTGCTACACTTGCCCGCATGGGAATAATCTTTGATAACTATTACAACGAACGCTCTCTGTATGATGATGGTCATATTGATTCTGTCATTGCCGAGCTCAAAGCAAAAGATCTGATTTACGAAAAAGATGAGGCAACCTGGTTCAAGACAACGGAATTTGGCCAGGAAAAAGACCGGGTAATGGTTAAGAGCAGCGGAGAACCCACCTATCGTCTGCCTGATATCGCCTATCACCGGGAGAAATTTAAACGTAACTTTGACTGGCTGATCGATATCTTTGGCTCAGATCATATTGCCACGGTCCCGGATGTTATGGCCGGTGTAACCGCCCTTGGCTATGATGCCTCGAAAGTCACTGTCATCTTGCATCAATTTGTAACCCTGATGCGTGAAAACAAGCAGGTAAAGATGTCTACCAGGAAAGCAACATTCATCACTGTTGATGAATTACTCGATGAGGTAGGTACAGATGCTGCCAGATTCTTCTTTATGATGCGAAAGCCTGACAGTCAACTCGAGTTCGACCTCGATCTTGCCACGACGCAGAGCCAGGAAAATCCAGTTTATTATGTTCAGTACGGGCATGCCCGTTTGTGTTCAATTCTCAGCCAGGCCGATGGAAAAGGTGTAAAACCAGTCAGCTATGATCACATCGACAGCTCATTGCTCTGCGAACATGAAGAGATCCAGCTCTTAAAATATATGGCTTCGTTTCCGACAATGATCGAAAATGCTGCCCTGGAGCTGGCACCCCATCGGGTGATTTTCTACTTGATGGAGCTTGCCGGCCTGTTTCACAGCTATTATAACAAGCATAGGGTTAT
>JABDPQ010000626.1 GCA_013042695.1 Desulfobacterales bacterium
CATTTGTCTTGGCATATATCATCTATGTTTGGAAATTGATGGATGCCCGTAAAATCGGTCATGATGATGTTCATGACTCAAAAGCCTACTAACGGGCACAAAAGAGTGGAGGACGCAAAAGATGGTACCATTTCTATTAATTTCCTGGATAGCGCTGATTGTCGTATCATATAAAGTATCAGTAAAGGTTCTTGAAAAGTCAGGAAAACTATAAAATTACGTGTGAAGTTTAACTATTACGAGTAAAACGGGAGGATCATAACTGATCTTCCCGTTTCTCGTTTGCTGCTTACTGTATACAGTCGGGTGGATGGCAGAACTATAATGAGATTGTTTGAAACATAGGAGTACATCATGGGGAAAAATCTGTTTAACAAGGTATGGGACCTCCATAAGGTTGTTTCTTTGTCAGAAACACGGGATCAACTTTTTATCGGTCTACATTTGGTGCATGAAGTTACCTCACCACAGGCATTTCAGGCTTTACGCGAGCGCAAATTATCGGTGAAATATCCCGAGAGAACGATTGCAACTGTTGATCACATTGTCCCTACGCTAAATCAGTTAATTCGGCCATTTGCAGACAATTTAGCCGAACAGATGCTCCAGGCAATTGAAACAAATACCAATGATTTCGGGATTCGTTTTTTCGGACTTGATTCTGACTCCCAGGGTATTGTCCATATTATTGGGCCAGAAAACGGTCTCACCCAACCAGGTACAACAATTGCCTGCGGTGATTCGCACACGTCTACACATGGAGCTTTTGGTGCAATTGCCTTTGGTGTCGGCACTTCGCAGGTAAGAGATGTTCTGGCCACCCAGACGATGGCCTTAGAGCGTCTGAAGGTTCGAAAAATTGATGTACATGGAGAACGTGGAAAGGGCGTCTATGCAAAGGATATCATTCTCAAAATCATTGCCGAACTTGGGGTTATGGGAGGTATTGGTTATGCGTATGAATATGGCGGTCCGGCCATAGAGGCACTTTCAATGGAAGAGCGGATGACTGTTTGCAATATGAGTGTTGAGGGCGGGGCGCGTGCAGGTTATGTTAACCCGGACCAGACGACATTCGACTACCTGCAGGGAAAACCTTTTTCACCTTCTGGCGAAACCTTTGCATCCGCACAGAACTTCTGGCAATCCATGGCTTCTGACGATGATGCCGTCTACGATGATGTCTACCAGCTCGATATTGGCGGCATGGGACCGATGGTAACCTGGGGAATAACACCTGGACAGGCTGTAGAGGTGGAAAAAGAACTTCCTCGCCTTGTGGATCTGGGTGACAAAGAGGCAGAAATTGCCGGTAAGGCATACGACCACATGGGATTTAAGGAAGGGCAGCGCCTTGAGGGTGAGAAAATTGATGTGGCCTTTATTGGTTCCTGCACTAATGGTCGAATAAGCGATTTTCGCGCTGCTGCTGCTATCGTGAAGGGCAGAAAAGTTGCCGATCATGTACGTGCACTTGCGGTTCCTGGTTCCAGAAAAGTGAAACTTCAGGCTGAAGAAGAAGGACTTGATCGTATTTTCAGGGAAGCCGGGTTTGAATGGCGTGAGGCGGGCTGCTCGATGTGCCTTGCCATGAACCCTGATAAGCTGATCGGCCGACAGCTTTCTGCGAGCTCATCAAATAGAAATTTTATTGGCCGCCAAGGAACACCTCAGGGAAGAACGCTGCTTATGAGTCCGGCTATGGTTGCGGCGGCAGCAGTTGAGGGAGCCGTGAATGATGTGAGAAACCTATTGTAGAGGCGAGAGGAGCATGACGAATAATCCTGCAGTAATTAAAGAAATTGAGGGGTGTGCTGTTTCACTAAGGGGTAACGATATAGATACCGATCGGATTATCCCGGCACGCTTTTTACGATGTGTTACCTTTGAAGATCTGGGAGGGCAGGTGTTCCAGGATGAACGGTATCATGATGACGGCAGTTTGAAAGAACATCCGTTTAATGATCCTCGATTCAGTAATGCTTCAATTCTTGCCGTCAATGCAAACTTCGGCTGCGGATCAAGCCGGGAACACGCACCGCAGGCGTTGATGCGTTTTGGCATTAAAGCGATTATTGGTGAATCATTTGCTGAAATATTCGCAGGTAACTGCACCAGTATTGGAGTTCCTGTTTTTACTGCCAATGAACAAATTATTCAAGATCTCCAGCAACAGATAGAATCGAAACCAGGCAGTGTCATCAGGCTTAATCTGGAATCAAAGACCATCGTTATTGAAGGCAAAACCATCCCCCTGGAGATGAACAGTTCAGTCAGAACAGCGTTACTTGCGGGTACCTGGAATACCCTGGAAGAACTGCTTCAAAATGAATCTGCGATAGAAAAAACCTACGCCCGCCTGACCTATATCTCAGGGTTTTGATGGTTGGCATGAGAGATTCGGCACGTTTCTCTAAAATTTTCTGCCCATATAACAAACAGTATGCATCTGCACCGCAGAGATAGAAATTATCTGGATTGCTCTTATCAACACCGGTAAATGTCTGCCAATTTTGAAAAAAGAAACCAATGAAAGGCAAAGTTATACTAGTGACGGGGGCCTCCCGTGGAATTGGGCGTGCCATTGCTATCGAATTTGCCAGGAAAGGCGGAATCATTGCGATCAACTACGCTGTTAACAACACTCTGGCAAATCATGTCGTTGGCCAGATTGAAAAGGAAGGTGGCCAGGCTCGCGCATTTCAGGCAGATATAGGACAGCAACACGCTATTGAAGACCTCTTTGACCGGGTGATTAATCATTTTGGCGGTATTGATATCTTGATCAACAATGCCGGTGTTATGGAAAATAAGCCGATAGCGCAGGTGAGTGAGCAGGAGTTCGACCGTGTTTTCAATATTAATGTCAAAGGACTTTTCTTTTGTTGTCAGCAGGCAGCATTAAAGATGCGTCCTCATGGGAAAATAATAAACATAGGCTCTTCTGTTACACGCGTGATGCTCCCGTATTACGGCACGTATGCGGCAACCAAGGGTGCGGTTGAGCAGCTGACCAAAGTTTTGGCCAAAGAGCTTGGGGAAAAGCAGATTGCGGTCAATACCGTTTCTCCCGGCCCAACTGATACTGAATTGTTTCGAAGTGGCAAGACAGAAGAGCAGATCAACTCACTTGCAGCTCTGTCAGCCTTTAATAGATTGGCTACTCCGCAGGATATTGCCCAGGCAGTTGTGCTTGCCTGCTCTGATGATGCCTCGTGGATCAGCGGTCAGAATATATTGGTTAATGGTGGCTTTGTTGCCTGAAAACCGTCATATGGATGGACCTGCAGGTAATCATGTTATCGTTATCGTTTAAACGAGCTTTTCAATCACCAGCCAGATAAGCTGAAGGCTGATTAGGCTGTAGATTCCAGCGGCCACATCATCCATCATGATGCCAATCCCACCATGAAGGTGAGCGTCTAGCCATGAAACGGGAAACGGTTTCCAGATGTCGAAAAGGCGAAAGAACAGGAATCCGAGTACCCAGGCAAGAGGGTGTTTTGGGGCCAGGGTTAGGGTTATGAATATGCCTGCTATTTCATCGATGACGATGCAGCCGGGATCCGGTTGATCCAAAATCTTTTCAGCAGAACCCGCTGCCAGAGTTCCCACCAATAACAGCACAAGCAGTAGAATCAGGTAGTTGGCAAAGGAGAGATTACGACAGAAGTACCAGGGAACCATGGCAAACGCAGAACCCCAGGTGCCCGGGGCCTTTGCTATCGTGCCGCTGTATAGCCCGGTCGCAATTGCCACAATGATCCTGTCCATCAGTCGTCCTTTTTAACCAGCTTGTGCACCTCAAGATAGACCTTATTAAGAGGCAGTGAGTGATTTTCTGCAACCACTCGACATGCTTCATACTCTGGGTATATTGCTGTCCCGGTCGGAGTCTCAACTTTTTTTGCTGCAATCTTGCCCCAAGGAGTTGCAATTTCGATTATCTCTCGCGGCAGGGTCATTCTTTGTTCATGTCTGAAGCGCAGTCCGATTGCCGTTGTCTCAGTGAAAATGATATTTTTAATCGCATAGGCATCGGCAGGATTACAGATTATGCTCAGGCAAAACCCGGGCCTTCCTTTTTTCATATGAATAGGGGTTAAACTGACATCGAGCGCACGATTTTTAAAAAGCAGGCCGCTAAGATACGGAAAACCCTCAGGACTCCAATCATCAAGGTGGGTCTCGATGATCTCAACCTCCTGGGCTTCTTCGACGTCTTGTTTGCAGCCGGTGATGACGCGCAACAGGTTTGGTCGACTTTCCAAGCCTTTATGATCACCAGCACCATAACCGGTAGATTTACATAGCATCGAGGGAAAGGTGCCAAAACTGTCGGCAAGCGCCGCGACCAAGGCTGCCCCGGTAGGAGTTACTAATTCCTGATCGGCCTCAATCCCGTAGACAGGTATATTTTCTAAAAGAGTGCAAACGGCTGGAGCAGGAAGCGGCAGAGTACCGTGAGCGCATTGCACAAAGCCCCTTCCAAGCGGCAGTGGCGAGCAATGAACTGAACGTACGCCAAGAAGCTTGAGTGCAATAACAGACCCGACAATGTCAATAATGGTATCAACTGCTCCGACTTCGTGGAAATGAATCTCCTGAACAGTTTTGCCATGGACCTTGGCTTCAGCTTCTGCAAGTCGCTTGAAAACAGCCAGAGATGAATGAATAACAGCTGACTCAAGAGCGCTTCTTTCTAAAATAGTAGTGATATCTGTCAGATTTCGAAAGGAAGCGTCGGAGCTTGCGGTAATACAAACAGAAGTCGCTGAAATCGAATTGATTTTCTTTGTCGAAATATCGAGCTTGTATACTCCGCAATCAATTTTGTCGAGTTCTTTTTTGAGCACATCAGCAGGGACGCCACAATCAATCAATGCGCCAAGTAGCATATCTCCGCTTATGCCTGAAAAACAGTCTAAATAGGCACAGTTGACGGGAGCGGACATGTCTTAAGAATCCTTGCCTGAAAGGAGGGAACCGACTTCAAGCGGGTAACCATTGAGAAAATCAGCTGTATCCATACGTTTTTTACCTTCAGGCTTAACTTCTCTAATCAAAAGACAAGAATGAGATGTCGAGACGAGCAATCCTGTACGGTCTGCGCGCAGCAGTATTCCGGGCTTTTGGGAGCTTTCTTGGTGAATTACCTCTGGTGAATAGAGTTGCAGCTTTTTGCCTTTAATTTTGCAGAATGCGGTCGGCCATGGATCCAGCCCTCTGATAAGACAGTCTAGTTGTTGAGCAGGCTTGTTCCAGTCAATCAGGCCGTCATTTTTTGCAAACATCGGTGCAGCTGTTGCCAGATCGTTGTCTTGAGTGGTCACCGTCAAACTTTGAGTCCTCAGTTGATCGAGGGTTTCCATGAGGGCCTGGCTGCCGAGTTCGGCCAGCTTTGGATAGAGTGTGCCTGCCGTTTCGTCAGTCTCAGGAGTAATCGAGGCTTGGTTAAGTATATGGCCTGTATCCATACCTTCGTCCATCTGAATAATCGTCACACCTACCCTTGGGTCCCCCTTAATGATGGACCATTGTATCGGTGCTGCGCCACGATGACGCGGCAGCAGTGAACCGTGAACATTGATACAGCCGTGGCGGGGCAATGAGAGGATCTGAGGAGGAAGAATTCTTCCATAGGCGGCTACGACTATGATGTCTGGTTTGAAGTTTTGCAGTGTATGAGTGAATTGCTTTGTTTTTATTTTATCGGGCTGGAGCACCTCTAGGTGATGACGTTCTGCAAGCTCTTTTACTGGTGGCGCCGAAAGCTTACGGCTTCTCCCTTTGGGGCGATCAGGCTGAGTAACGACACCGTTTATCTGATCCGGCCCGTTGATTAATGCCTCTAAAGAAGGAACAGCAAAGTCTGGAGTTCCCATGAAAATGATTCGCAATGGTGACTTGCTCATGCGCTTTCCTGCTCCATTTCCAACATTTTTTTACGCTTCTTCTTGTATAGATTTCGTTTTAACGGGCTTAAATGATCAATAAACAGGATTCCGTTGAGATGGTCGATCTCATGCTGAAGGACAACGGCAAAGCGATCTTCCGAACTCAATTCCTTGACCACTCCTTCCGCGGTCCGGTACCTCACGGTAATTTTTTTGAATCGCTTTACGTTAGCAGTCAGTTCAGGAACACTCAGGCATCCTTCCTCATCAATCTGTTCGCCCTCGTGCTCGACTATTTCCGGGTTGACTAAGGGCATATATTGTTTGTCCTCACCTGGTTGAGTTGTGTCAACAACTATCAAACGCAATGATTGGGCTACCTGCGGTGCAGCGAGACCGATGCCTGGTGCGTCAAACATGGTTTCTGCCATATCTTCGATAAGCACGCTGAGTGTCTCGTCAAAGTTGGCAACTTCCCGGGCTTTAAACCGCAGAAGAGGTTCGGGGTATTCTATGATTTTCTGAATGGTCATTGGTATTGTAGGCTAACTGGTTTTAATGGTTAT
>JABDPQ010000194.1 GCA_013042695.1 Desulfobacterales bacterium
TTTTTGACGTATGCGCCGGTGGCCTGGGCGGCTGTCCGTTCATCAAAGGGGCAGCAGGAAATGTGCCCACCGAGGATGCGGTACATATGTTTGAATCCATGGGAATAGCCACCGGCATTGATCTGAAGAGCTTAATGAGCGCAGTCGATTACCTCGAAAATGGTTTGGCACGCTCGCTTCCGGGACGCATGAAGAGGGTGCTGGGTTTCCAGCAGAATTGTGATAACTGATCGAATAGCTTAATGTGCCCCTGTGCTGCTCCTGATCCCTGAAATGGTTTTCGCCAGGGAGATTCAAACTTATGCAAATGGGAGACTGACATGAGACAACAGAGTGAAATACAGGTGACTGTCAGAGACTCAGTCATAGGCGGGCCACTGCCGCTTGTATGCCTGCCGTTGGTGGGGGATACCAGAGCCAAGGTTCTCCAGGAAGCGGAAGCGCTGGTAAATCTAGAGCCTGATCTGCTTGAATGGCGCATAGACGGCTATGAACACGTTGAAGATATGGCTGATTGCCTGTCTCTATTAAAAGAGATGCGCACTATTATTGGCGATACCGCGTTGATTTTTACCTGCCGCATAGATGTTGAGGGAGGGATGTGTGAGCTGAGCCGTGAAACTCGGCTGAATTTGAATAGTGAAGCGATAAAGAGTGGCGACATCGATATCATTGACATAGAGCTTTGTAACGATCGACAATTCATTGATACCATCAAAGACCACACTCAGAAGAATGGAGTCAAGTTGATTCTTTCCTATCACAATTTCGTTGAAACCCCCAGTGAGCAAATTATCTACGACAAGCTGGTCGAGGCCCAGACGACAGGCGCAGATATTTCAAAATTTGCCGCCATGCCTCAGAATTACGGGGATGTTCTCAGCCTTTTCAATGCCACTCAAAAAGCGAGAAACGGGGCGGTGCAGGTACCCATAGTAGCCATGTCGATGGGGCCCATAGGTGCGGTGAGCAGAATTGCCGGTGGTCTGTTCGGCTCCGATATCACCTTTGGTATCGGTATGCAGGCTTCAGCTCCTGGTCAAATACCGATTCAGGAGTTGAGAAGCGGCATGGCGCTGCTCTATGAAGAATGAAGTTTCCCTTGGGCAGGCCTCAGGAGATACTAATCAGATGACAACGAAACTCGAGGTGCTACTGGAACACCTGGATCGTCCCCAATAGCCCTTACCGATTGCGGGTGAAACAAGTAGAAAGCGATCAATGGAGCAAATGGATCGAACTTGTAGCTCAACCTTGACCATCATAAGCCTACAACATCATTCGAAAATCAATTCATCGCCATTCTTCCATCCAGGGCACCCTGTATTCAGTCAAGGAACCGGTCTCAGGATTATCAAGACTGCTCAGATTCTTTAAAGACAAGCTGAGGCGTGAAGTCTTTCAGCCTG
This sequence comes from Desulfobacterales bacterium, assembly GCA_013042695.1. Lineage (GTDB taxonomy): Bacteria > Desulfobacterota > Desulfobulbia > Desulfobulbales > Desulfocapsaceae > JABDPQ01. Next base: position 1,410 of record JABDPQ010000194.1, read on the forward strand.
TTGACTGAAACAACTTCCGAAAGTCGCTCAATTATATGGTAGTGACGAGCGCAGCGTATCTCACGTTAGTATTCTGAACGAGAGGAAGGGGGCCACGCTATGGTTTAAAATGATAGTATTGTATATCAATATACTGTTTTTTCATTACCATTGCGGGGAGGTTTTTTATCCGTATTATTTCGTTAAGTGATCGGCAACCAATTCTTCGATCAAATAGTTAATGATTACTTAGCTGGCATACAACGATAATAAATAGGGAGATTCAAAATGGCTGAAAAAATTAAAGATACTTCAAATTGGCCGGAGTTGTTCCATGGTTTGTACGAGAGGCTCACGGGAAGTAATGCTGAGATTGTTTACGATTTTGATAACTTTGAGATAGATGTTCCCAGCAGTACAAGCGAGGGGGCGCCCCAAGCGCACTGGAAATTAAATGGTACGATGAGAATTTCAACTCGGAATCTTAGCAAGTAAAAAAAGATATAAGAGAATTAATAGCTTATTTGAATATTGATGCTCAGCATCAATGATTTCGATCAGGAGGTTAAAGTGAAAAGATTTATCATTTCTGTGGCTTGTGTGTTTTTTCTCGTGCCCGCGCTGGTAATAGC